>NZ_RZTI01000001.1:0-195787 GCF_003997275.1 Mesorhizobium sp. M6A.T.Ce.TU.002.03.1.1 | reverse complement strand
GTCTCTGCGCAGGTGATTTGCGTTTGCACGGCCAGTTTGCATACGGGCAAAAAACAGAACTTGCTTTAAATTTTAACGTTTCTTGCGATATTCTCGATGTTCGCCATTTCAGCTTGACATAGGCAGCGATCTCACGGCAATTGTCTCTAAAGTTTCAACCCTGCATTGAAACCAGTCGAGTGCCCGCCCCGCTCATGCGCCCCGTGAATCGCGATACCAAGACTGTAAACCACCTGAGTTTGGTGAGCCGGAATGTGGATCCCGAGATGCTCACGGATTTCACCCGCGTGCTCGTCGTCGGAAAGTCGCCGGTCAACCGGGTGGTGGTTTCGAAAATCGTCGAACGATCCGGGCTCAAGCCGATCTCGGAATCGCCCGAGACGGCAGCAACGACGTTGCGATCGCTCATTCCCGGAGCTGTCGTCCTCGACGGCGGCGCGGACAACAAGGACTGCGACGCGCTGATGTCGGGTATCGACGCGCTGCGACGCACTTCTGGCAAGTCGCTCCCCTCGGTGATCCTGCTTTCGACCAAGAACGGCACACCAGAGAGCCTCGGTCTGTCGAGCGTCGTCGATGCGGTGGTCGTCAAACCGATCACGACCGAACGACTGCAGCCGGTGATCGACCGCCTGGTCGAACTCGGACGTAACTAGCCAGCACCCGGCCCGACGCCAAGACGATCAGCCGGCTTTCCCGATGTTTTCGATCAGCCGGGGCAGTTCCGAGAGATCGGCTATCTGGCGGAAGCGAGGCGCGGTGACCGGCGGCTCGACATGTTCCAGCACCCACGTCAATTCATGCGGCACGTGGATGCCCCAACTGCCGGCCTCGATGGCCGGCACCACATCCGACTTGAGCGAATTGCCGACCATCATGCTTTTTTCGGCGCCGTCACCATGGCGGCTGAATATCCTGGTATAAGTGGCGGGGCTCTTGTCGCTGACGATCTCGACGGCGTCGAACAGGTCGCCGAGACCCGATTGCGCCAGCTTGCGCTCCTGATCGAAGAGGTCGCCCTTGGTGATCAGCACCAGGCGATATGCGCTCGCCAGCTTTTCCACGGTTTCGCGCGCATGGGGCAGCGGCTCGATCGGATGGCCGAGCATCTCGCGGCCTGCGGCAAGAATTTCGGCGATGACCGAGGCCGGCGCCCGGCCCCCGGTAATCTCGATCGCCGTTTCGATCATCGACAGGGTAAACCCCTTGATGCCGAAGCCGTAGACGGCGAGGTTGCGCTTCTCCGCCTCCAACAATCTTGCCGAGATGTGCCCCTCCTCGGCATGATCGGCGAGCAGCGCGGCAAAGCGCCTCTCGGTGATGCGGAAGAACTGCTCATTCTGCCAGAGCGTATCGTCGGCATCGAAGCCGATCGTGGTCAATTCATGATTGTTCTGCATTCGACGTCTTCACCGAGGTCATTTAATTTGCGTCGAACCTAAGCTGCTCGAAGCGGTTTTCAACTGCCAGACGAACGCAGGGCCGGCTCCCCTTCCCTTCCATCACCGCCCACGACTATACTCCAAAATCCGCAACCCAATCTGGTGAATGATGCCGCCTGCAAAAAAGGAAGTCCGTCCGTCGAGCCGCGGAGGACGTATCCGCACGCCTGCCTTCGTGAAAAATCAGCGCGGCGTGAAGAACTGGAAGGAAGTCAGCGCCTGGCTGGAGTGGCGCGGCATCGAGGATATCGAGTGCATCACGCCCGATCAGGCGGGTGTTGCGCGCGGCAAGATGATGCCGTCGAAGAAATTCACCTCAAACACCTCGCTGGCGCTGCCCTCGGCGGTGTTCATGACGACGATCTCCGGCGGCTATCCGGAGGACGGCAACGGCTTCCACTATCCGGAGGACGACGGTGACCTCAAGCTGATGCCGGATCTTTCGACATTGACCGTGGTGCCGTGGGAAGAGGACCCGACGGCGGCGGTCATCTGCGACCTCGTCCACCAGGACGGCCGCTCGGTCGAGTTCACGCCGCGCAACGTGCTGAAGCGTGTGCTTGCCGCTTACGACAAGCGCGGGCTGAAGCCGGTGGTGGCGCCCGAGATCGAGTTCTACCTCGTGCGCAAGAATCCCGATCCGGACTACCCGCTGACGCCGCCGGTCGGGCGTTCGGGACGAGCGATCGGCGGCGGCGCCGGCTATTCGATCGCCGGCGTCAACGAGTTCGACGAACTGATCGACGACATCTACCATTTCTCCGAAAGCCAGGGCCTGGAGATCGATACGCTGATCCACGAGGAAGGCGCCGGCCAGCTCGAGATCAATCTGCGCCATGGCGATCCGATCGAGCTCGCCGACCAGGTGTTCATGTTCAAGCGCACCATCCGCGAGGCAGCGCTGAAGCACGATATCTATGCTACCTTCATGGCCAAGCCGATCCAGGGGCAGCCTGGGTCGGCCATGCATATCCACCAGTCGATCATCGACAAGAAAACTGGCAGGAATGTCTTTTCTGCCGAGGACGGCTCGGAAACCGAGGCCTTCTTTCATTTCATCGGCGGCATGCAGAAACACGTGCCGAACGCGCTGGTGATGTTTGCGCCCTATGTCAATTCCTACCGCCGGCTGACCCAGTCGGCTTCGGCGCCGGTCAACAACAAATGGGGCTACGACAACCGCACCACCGCGTTCCGCGTTCCGCGTTCCGACCCGGCGGCCAGGCGCGTCGAGAACCGCATCCCCTCTTCCGACGCCAATCCCTATCTGGCGCTGGCCGCATCGCTCGCCTGCGGGCTGATCGGCATGACCAACAAGATCGAGGCCGAGCCGCCTGTCCTCACCACCGCCAACGATGCCGAGATCGACCTGCCGCGCAGCCTGCTCGAAGCCGTCGACCTATTGGAAGCCGACGAGGAACTCTGCGCGCTGCTCGGCAAGTCGTTTGCCGCGACCTATGCGGCGATCAAGCGGGCGGAATTCGAGACCTTCATGGAAGTGATCAGCCCGTGGGAGCGGGAGTATCTGCTGCTAAATGTTTAGGGGAGTAGGGGAGTAGGGGAAATGGCTGAGAAAACGGGTTCCTACAAGGATCTAATTGTTTGGCAGCAGGCAATGGACCTTGCGGTGGCGGTTTACGGCGCGACGAAATCCTGGCCGAAAGAGGAACTTTATGGACTGACCAGCCAAGTGCGGCGCGCTGCAACTTCGGTACCGGCGAACATAGCGGAAGGCTATGGCAGAGAGATCCGAGGCTCCTATCAACAATTTCTCCGTATTGCTCAAGGATCACTGAAAGAACTAGAAACTCAGCTTATGATCGCTGAGCGTATCGGTATCGCACCGAAAGCTACAGCGACTTCATTGTTGTCGAGTACCGAAAGTGTGGGAAAGCTTCTTCGACTTCTAATCCGCAAACTGTCAGCCGAATAGCTTCCCTACTGCCCTACTGCCCTACTGCCCTACTGCCCTACTGCCCTACTGCCCTACTGCCCTACTCCCCTACTCGGTCATCATGCCCTACCAATCCCCAATCTCCCCCGGCCGCTCCTGGTACGAGGACACGGCCGGCCCACGGCCCGAATATCCGGCGCTCGACGGCGATCGGACATGCGATGTCGTCATCGTCGGCGGCGGCTTCACCGGCCTGTCGGCGGCGGCGCATCTCGCTAAGGCCGGCAGCAATGTCGTGCTGATCGAAGCGCATCGTTTCGGCGACGGCGCATCGGGTCGCAATGGCGGCCAGCTCGGCACCGGCCAGCGCGCCTGGGCCGAGGAACTGGAAGCGGAATACGGCTTTTCCCGCGCCAAGGCGCTGCTCGACCTCGCCGAAGAGGCCAAGGCGCATCTCTTCGAATTCGCCGCCGTCAACAAGATCGAGATCGACTACATGCCCGGCCAGATGTCGGTGGCGCACAAGCAGCGCTATGTCGACGACTATAAGGCGCATGCCGAGATCATGGCGAACCGCTTCGGCTATCCGCACATCACCTTCATGGACGCGAGGGAGACGGCGGAGCGGTTGGGCTCGACGCGCTACTTCGGCGGCACCCGTGACACCGGCACAGGGCACATCCATCCGCTGAAGCTGGCGATCGGCACGGCAAAGGTGGCTGCGCAGGCGGGCGCGCAGCTGTTCGTGCAGACGCCGGCGACCGGCATCGCGTCCCTTGGCGGCAAGGTGAAAGTGACGACGCCGAAAGGCACGATATCGGCCGAGAAATGTCTGATCGGCGTCAACGCCCATGGCGGCACGCTCGAGCCGATCAGTGCCGCGCACATCATGCCGATCGGCTCCTTCATCGGCGCGACGGTGCCGCTCGGGGCCGACACAAAAGTGCTGCCGGGCGGTGAGGCGGTCGATGATTCCCGCTTCGTCGTGCGCTACTTCCGCAAATCGACGGATGGGCGGCTGCTGTTCGGCGGGCGCGAGATCTACGCCGTCAACCATCCGAAAGACATCCATGTCCACATCCGCCGGCAGATCGCCGAGCTTTACCCTGACCTCAGGGATGTCGAGATATCCCATGGCTGGGGCGGCTATGTCGGCATCACGATGCCGAGAAAACCCTTTGTGCGCGAGGTGATGCCCAATGTGATCTCGGTGGGCGGCTATTCCGGCCACGGCGTCATGCTGTCGAACTTTTTCGGCAAGCTCTATGCCGAAACCGTTGCCGGCAACCGGGACCGGCTGAGGCTGATCGAGGATCTAAAAATCCCGGCCTTTCCCGGTGGCCGTCGCTTCCGCGCACCCCTGCTCTTTCTTGCGCTCAATTGGTATGCCTTGAGGGACCGGATCTAACCACAGGTTGCAGAATCCCTCGCGAACATGCAGAATTCCGTGCAAGGGCGCAGTGATGCCACAATCGCAGGCAAAAGATGAGGGCCGTGGGCAGTTAAACGGGGGAATTTGCGGGCCTGCCCGCTTTTTGGTTTTGGGACCGATCTAACGCCGGTTTTCCATTGAACGTCGGCCCGCAAATGGAGGTTGCAAGAGTGAGAGAGCCCTTCAGTTTCGGCGCGCCGGAACGACGGCGCTTTGCGATGCAGTTTGGCTACGACATGAGGCCCAGGTTTTGGCAGAAAGTCCGGTCGAACTTGCATCTGGTAATCGCCGCGCTTGGCACAGCAGCGCTGCTTGGCGTGGCCGCGGTGGCGCTATGGCTGGCATTGCCGGCCAATGAGAGACAAGCTGTCGCGAGCCCCGAGCAGATCGTTCCAAGCGTTCCGGTAAAAACGACGAAGATCGTGCCGGCGGCTGCCTCGACGGTCGCCGCGGTGCAGCCGGCCACGGGCAAGGCCGATGCGGTTTCGCCGGCGGTGGTTGCGGCTGAGGCCGAGATACCGGCGCTGGCGCCCAATGATCCTCGCTGGACAGGATCGAGGCAGAAGACCGCATCCGGCCAGATGGCGGGCCAAGTCGAACCAACGGCAGACAAGCCGTCCACTGCGGCGGCATTCGCCGATCCGGCAGCGAAAAACAAAGCCGCAGCATTGCTTGCCAAAGTCGCGGCTCCCAACAAGACGGCGCCGGACGGTGCGCAAACCGCCGCCATTCCCACTGCTAAGCCGCAATTGCCGGCGGCCACGCAGAACGATGGCACCCAAGCCAAGGTCGAGGCCAAGAAAGTGAGCGCGGCAGACACCGGACGCATCCTAAGGGCCGTCACCATGCGCACCGGACCGAAGAAGAATGCGGCCCCCATAGTCACCGTTCCCGCCAAGACCTCGGTTCAGGTGATGGGCTGCAAGAAATGGTGCCAGATCGTCTACAACGGCAAACGCGGCTGGATCTACAAGAGCTTTATCAAGACTGGCGCGTAGGGCTGGTCGGGCTCAGATGGCTTCCGTACTATGGTTGGCGGCCGAGCAGACGCCGAAAGCGTTGCCATCGTCTGGCATGCCTGCGTTCCCTGACATGGCTGCGATGCTCTTCGAACGGCACTTCGAACAGACCGCACGTATCGCAGCCTTCCCGCTTGCCGCAGACGGGAACCCAGCATTTGACGTCGTGCTTCCAGGCCAGCGCGATCCTCTCTAGGTGAAGACGGGACGAGCTCTTGAGTAAAATGAGCTCACCGGCGACGGCCGTCCGCTTGATGTGGTCCGAGACCTCCTTGGGCATACGCAATTCGTGAAAGCGGCCGGCGTCACGATCGTCTTGCCCGGCTCCAGAGCGATGCGCATTGTCGCCGACATAGATGACCTGGTCTGCGATTTCTCGCGCCGTCTTGTAGGCGTAATGGTATTTTCTGGTCGAGCCCGCATAGTCTGAAATCTGCCCCAGAACGATGCGCTTCCGCTCGACAGTGGCCTTGGCCATCATGTCGAACGCAAGATTGATCGAATGCCAGGGCGACTTGGCGGCGTCGACGATGAATTGCGGACCGCCATTGGTGATGAGCACCTGGCATCGATTTGGCAGCGGCTGGAATGTCGCCACCCTTGCCGCCACTTTTTCGGGAGGAACGCCAAGCTCCAGCGCTACGCTGACTGCTGCGGCGGTCGGCAGCCAAAAATGTTCGGCTGGGAACGGCGTCTTCAGCTCTAGCACGCCGCCACGCCAATGGACGGCCAGCGCCAGCCTATCCGGATAGGCGGCATGGACATTAGTCACGCGGTAGTCGGCCTGTTCCGACAGGCCGAAAGTGACGACGCGATGCGGAGTGGCGGAAGCCATGCCGATCACATGGGGATCATCCGCATTGAGCAGAGCGAAGCCGCCCGGCTGCAGCGCATCGACCAATGCGCGCTTTTCCCCGGCGACGTTCTCCAGGGTCCTGAAAGCTGTAAAATGTTCGAGGCGAACCATGGTGACCACAGCCACATGCGGCTGCAACATATCCGCCATCGGCTTGAGCGTATCGGGCCCATGGGCTCCGGCTTCGAAAACGACGTAGTCGACCTCACCATCAGTCTTCATGCGCTTGTAAAGCGTGCTTACCAGCGACTTGATCGTGTTGGCGAGAACCTGTGCATAGACTGAGCCATGGCTGGCCAGTATGTGTCCGAGCAAACTCGCTGCCGTCGACTTACCCGAACTGCCGGTAATGCCGATGAAAGTCGCGCTGCTTTTTGCCCGAGCGCGTCTTGCTTTATAGACTCTGAGACGTTGCCCCAGGTCTTCGCGAACTTTCCGCAATCTAGCGTTCATCGCGCCACCAAACCCCCACCCTATCGCCGTCTTATGCCTTTCGCTGGATGGTCAAGTCAATTGAAGCCAGGCATGTTGAAGCCCGATATGGCCGGAGGGCTCAGATGCAACGTCCACCATCGACCTCCAACGCCACGCCGGTGATGAAAGCCGCCTCGTCCGACGCCAGCCAGAGCGCCGCGTTGGCTATGTCGAGCGGCGTCGAAAGCCGGCCAAGCGGGATCGACGCGCGAAATTTCTCGCGGATTTCCGGCGTGTCGGCGCCCATGAATTTTCCCAGCATGCCGGTCTCGCCGGCGACCGGACACAGGCAGTTGACGCGGATGTTCTTGGGCGCGAGCTCCACCGCCATCGACTTGGTCGCGGTGATCGCCCAGCCCTTCGACGCGTTGTACCAGGTAAGGCCGGGCCGCGGCCTGATGCCGGCCGTCGAGGCCGTGGTCAGGATGACGCCGCCGCCCTGCCGATCCATGATCGGCACGACCGCCAGAGCGGCGTGGTAGATCGCCTTCATGTTGACGGCCGTGATCAGGTCGAAGGTCGTCTCGTCGACATCCAGCATGTCGCCGTTGCGATGGGTGTAGCCGGCATTGTTGACCATGATGTCGATGCGGCCGAAGGCACTCTTTGCCGCATGGACCATCTCGTCGAACTCGGAACGCAACGAGACGTCGGTCTGGGTCCAGATCGCCGCGCGGCCGATCTCGTTGGCGACGCGTTCGGCGCCCTTGGCGTTGAGGTCGGCGACAACGACGCTCGCGCCCTCTTCGGCAAAACGCTTGGCCATGCCTTCGCCGAAACCTGACGCGGCACCGGTGATGATGGCAACTTTGTTTTCCAGGCGCATTGTTTTCTCACTCATGATTGAAGACGATGGCTCGGCCAACCGCCGGCGATGGCGGCCGAAAGATCAATATACTCTCGATTTCTCCTTTGGCTTTCAGCTCGGTCCCGCTTTATGCTGCATCTGCGAAGGCCTCCCGGAACCCCCTCGCCGACAAGCGTCCGGGTTGCGCCAGTGTCAAGGGCACACATCAGGACCAATCGGTAAAGGCCGATTGGCCTTGGGGTGTGACGCCGTGGCACTGGAAAATCTAAATCGATTAGATTATATCAGCCGCGTCACAGCGACCGGCGTCAAAGCGGACAGACCATGACCAGCCAGATCATTCCCGTCGACCCTTTCGACTTCATCATTTTCGGCGGCACCGGCGATCTGTCGGAACGCAAGCTTTTGCCGTCGCTCTACCATCGCCAGCGCGACCATCAGTTTTCCGAACCGACGCGCATCATCGGCACGTCGCGCTCGAAAATGACCGACGAGGAATTTCGGGATTTCGCCAGGCAGGCGATTTCCGACCATGTGAGACCGGCCGATATCGACGCCGCGGAGCTGAAGACGTTCCTTGCCCGGCTTTCCTACGTCTCGGCCGATGCGACCACTGGCGCGGGCTTCGACAAATTGAAGAAGGCGATCGGCGACAGCGAATGCATCCGCGCCTTCTACCTGGCGGTCGCGCCGGCGCTGTTCGGCGACATCTCGCACAAGCTGAAAGAGAACGGGCTGATCACGCCGAACTCGCGCATCGTGCTGGAAAAACCGATCGGGCGCGATCTCGCCTCGGCGCGCGCGCTCAACGATCTGGTCGGCGATGATTTCCATGAAAGCCAGATCTTCCGCATCGACCACTATCTCGGCAAGGAGACGGTGCAGAATCTGATGGCGCTGCGCTTTGCGAACGCGCTCTACGAGCCGCTGTGGAATTCCGCCAATGTCGACCATGTCCAGATCACCGTCGCCGAGACGGTCGGCCTCGAGGATCGCGTCACCTATTACGACAAGGCCGGCGCGTTGCGCGACATGGTGCAGAACCACATGCTGCAGCTTCTCTGTCTCGTCGCCATGGAAGCACCGTCGTCGATGGATGCCGATGCCGTGCGCGACGAAAAGCTGAAAGTGTTGCGCGCGCTGAAACGCATCAACGGCAACGAAGCGCCCAAGCACACGGTGCGCGGCCAGTACCGTGCCGGGGCCTCGGCCGGCGGGCCGGTGAAAGGCTATGTCGAGGAGCTCGGCAAGAACAGCAACACCGAGACCTTCGTTGCGCTCAAGGCCGAGATCGGCAACTGGCGCTGGGCGGGCGTGCCGTTCTACCTCAGGACGGGCAAGCGGCTGGCGACCCGCGTCTCGGAGATCGTCATCGAATTCAAGCCGATTCCGCACTCGATCTTCGGCGACAGCGCCGGACCGATCTCCGCCAACCAGCTGGTCATCAGGCTGCAACCCGACGAAGGCGTCAAGCAGTTCATCATGATCAAGGATCCGGGGCCGGGCGGCATGCGGCTGCGCCAGATTCCGCTCGACATGAGCTTTGCGCAATCCTTCGACGGCCGCGCGCCCGATGCCTATGAACGGCTGATCATGGACGTCATTCGAGGCAACCAGACGCTGTTCATGCGCCGCGACGAGGTCGAGGCGGCGTGGAAATGGATCGACCCTATCCAGGATGCCTGGGAAAGCGGAAGGCAAGAGGCGCAGGGTTACACGGCCGGCACATGGGGTCCCTCGGCCTCGATTGCGCTGATCGAACGCGACGGGCGGACATGGCACGAGAGCAATTGAACAGCGCCGCCTACAGCTGGCACGCGTTTGCCGGACGCCAGGACCTGGCGGCAGCACTTGCCGGCCACGTCGCAGGCCGCCTGACCAATGCAATAGCTGAGCGCGGCACGGCATTGCTCGCCGTTTCCGGCGGCACGACGCCGGCGAAATTTTTCGCATCGCTTTCGAATATCCCGATCGCCTGGAACAAGGTCACGGTGACGCTGGTCGACGAGCGTTGCGTGCCGTCCTCGTCTCCGCGCTCCAACGCCGGGCTGGTCGCCGCCAATCTTTTGCAAAACGCGGCCGCAGCCGCACGTTTCGTGCCGCTCTACGAAGAGGCAGCAACCATCGAGGATGCGTCGGAGTCCGATAGCAGGATGGTGCGGTCGCTGCCCTGGCCGCTCGATGTCGTCGTGCTTGGCATGGGAACCGACGGCCATACCGCATCGTTCTTTCCCGATGCCGACAATCTGGAAAAACTGCTCGACCCGTCCTCGGAAAGGGTTGTGCTCCCGGTTCACGCAACAAGCGCCGGCGAGCCGCGCCTGACGCTGTCGCTGGCGCGGATCGTTGAAGCCGGCTTCATCGCACTGCATATCGAAGGCGAGGACAAGCGCAAAGCATTCGAGAGTGCAATGGCATCGGGAACGCGAAAACCCATTCGCGCCGTGCTCGACGCAGCCGAGAGGCCCGTAGAGGTTTTCTGGGCACCCTGATTTCAACTTGCCGAGGGTCCCGGCAGATAGCCGGACGGTGTTTGCGGGACCTCGCCTGAAAGGACCGACGCCATGACCGCGAGACGCGACATCGAAGCCATCACCGAGCGCATCCGCCAACGCTCCAGACCCGGGCGCGAGGCCTATCTCGGCCGCATCGCCGAGGCCTCGAACCGCACCGCCAACCGGGCCGTGCTTTCCTGCGGCAACCTCGCCCATGGCTTTGCCGTCTGCAGTCCTTCGGAGAAGGTGGCACTTGGCGGCGACCAAGTGCCGAACCTCGGCATCATCACCTCCTATAACGACATGCTATCGGCACATCAGCCTTTCGAGACTTTTCCGGCGCTGATCAAAGACGCGGCGCGCGAGGCCGGCGGCATTGCCCAAGTCGCCGGCGGCGTGCCGGCGATGTGCGACGGCGTCACGCAGGGCCAGCCCGGCATGGAGCTGTCGCTGTTCTCGCGCGACGTGATCGCCATGGCCACGGCGATCGGCCTGTCGCACAACATGTTCGACGCGGCCGTCTATCTCGGCGTCTGCGACAAGATCGTGCCGGGGCTGGTGATCGCAGCCCTGACCTTCGGCCATCTGCCGGCGGTGTTCATCCCGGCCGGGCCGATGACGACAGGCCTGCCCAATGACGAAAAGGCCAAGGTCCGCCAGCTCTATGCCGAAGGCAAGGCAGGAAGGGCCGAACTGCTCGAGGCCGAGTCCAAATCCTATCACGGACCAGGAACCTGCACCTTCTACGGCACGGCGAACTCCAACCAGATGCTGATGGAGATCATGGGCCTGCACACGCCGGGCGCCTCCTTCGTCAACCCCGGCACGCCGTTGCGCGACGCGCTGACCCGAGAGGCGACGAAGCGGGCTCTGGCGATCACCGCGCTCGGCAACGCCTATACGCCGGTCGGCCGGATGATCGACGAGCGCTCGATCGTCAACGGCATCGTCGGCCTGCATGCCACCGGCGGATCGACCAATCACACCATCCATCTGATCGCCATGGCGGCCGCGGCCGGCATCGCCATCACCTGGCAGGATATTTCGGACCTTTCGGAAGCCGTGCCGCTGCTGGCGCGGGTCTATCCGAACGGCCTTGCCGACGTGAACCATTTCCATGCGGCCGGCGGGCTCGGCTTCCTGATCCGCGAACTGCTCGACGAAGGCATCCTGCACGAGGACGTCCAGACGGTTTGGGGCGAAGGCCTGCGGCCTTATGCGGTCGAAGCCAAGCTCGGCGCCGATGGCGGCGTGGTGCGCGAGGCCTCACCCCGCGAAAGCGGCGACGAGAAGGTGCTGGCGCCGTTCAAGAAAGCGTTCCAGCCAACGGGCGGATTGAAAATGCTCTCGGGCAATCTCGGCCACGCCGTCATCAAGACGTCCGCCGTGAAACCGGAGCGGCGCATCATCGAGGCGCCGGCAAAGGTTTTCGACAGCCAGCAAGGGCTCAACGAGGCGTTCAAGGCAGGCACATTGACCGGCGATTTCATTGCCGTCATCCGCTTCCAGGGGCCGAAAGCCAATGGCATGCCGGAGCTGCACAGGCTGACCACCGTGCTCGGCGTCCTGCAGGATCGCGGCCAGCATGTGGCGCTGGTCACTGACGGACGCATGTCGGGCGCGAGCGGCAAGGTGCCGGCGGCCATCCACGTGACGCCGGAAGCGGTCGAGGACGGGCCGATCGCCAGGATCCATGAGGGCGATATCATCAGGCTCGACGCCGAGGCCGGAACGCTGGAAGTGCTGGTGCCGGCCGGCGATTTCGCACTGCGACGGGCGGCGGACAGCGATCTTATCGCCAATGAATTCGGCTTCGGCCGCGAGCTTTTCGCTGGGTTCCGGCAAATGGTCGGCCGTGCCGATCACGGCGCCAGCGCCTTCGGAAACAACGTGGCGGAACTCGCACTGCAGTGAAAAAAGGGCGGCGCAATGCCGTGGCTGGCGGGCCGCCCTTTTGCCGGCGTCGAATTACGTCCCTACTGCACCGTCAGCTCGGCTCGCTCGCCGGCCTTGATCGTCACTGTGCTTTCCCTTGAGCTGTTGTCCAACTTCTCCGAGACGACCGCATAGTCGCCGGCCGGCAGCGCCGCCTGATACTTCTCGTCATAGGCGTAACCGAGCGATTTGCGGTTGCCGTTGATGTCCTTTTTCGGATCGAAAATCTCGATCTTCGAGGCCCCTGGCGCGGTGATCGCCAGCACGCCGGCATTGATGGCGATCTTCAGATCCTGATTCTCACCGGCCTTGACGCTGAACGGCTGCTCGGCGACGGCGAGGTCGACCGTCGCCATCAACACATAGTCATCGGGCGGCAGATCGAACTTGCTGTCGGGACCATAGGCATAAGTCACCTCTTCCCTCGTTCCGTCGATCTTCTTTTTTGCCTTGAACACCTTGAAGCCGATGCCCGAACCGTCGGCCTTGTCGCCGCCGGCGACATAGTAGGCGTTGGCGACGACGTGGCCGACGCCGACGATGATATCCTTGTCGATGACCCTGCCGGCCGTGAGCGAGATGGTTTCGGTAACCTCGCCCTGCCCAATCGTGACCGTCACTTTCTGGTCGCCGGCCGGCAACACGACTTTCGTGTCGCCATAATAAGTCGGGGGCGTATCGACGCCCGGATAGACGATCACGACAGCTGCGCCATCGGCCACATCCGCTCCCTCACTTGGCCGCGGGTGAATGATGAGCGTGCCGGCATTCAGCGCGAAGATAGGCTTATAGACCTGCCCCGCCTCGACCTTGAGCTTCTGTTCGGTCCTGGCCTCGCCATCGCGTGCGACAATTATGTAGTCGTCGGGTTCCAGATTGCCCTTGTAGGCGCCGTATTCGGTGGTGACGTAATCGCCGCGCGTGCCGTCGGAGCTCGCCTTGTAGATCTCCCAGGAATTGCCGTCGGTGACGGGATCGCCACCCTCGGCTAGCACCACGGTCGGCACGAAGTTGAACTCTGGCTTTTCCGGCTCGAGAGCCGGCGCCGGTTGCGGCGCAGGCGCTGGTTCGGGCGCCGGTGCAGGCGCGGCGGCGATAGTTTCGACCAATGCGTTCTGTAGCGCTTGCTCGTCGGACGCCTGGATGTATTTGCCGCCGGTGTTGTCGGCGAGGCAAGCGACCTGCCTGCCCTCGTCCGCGGTCAGGCCGAAGCCGACGACGTCGACGGTGAAGTCGACACCGGCAGCCTTCAGCTCCTTGCCGAGCGCGCACGGGTCGCCATTGCAGGTCTCAAGCCCGTCGGTGATCAGGATGACGGTGGCCTTGTCCTCGGTGTATTTCAGCGCCTCGGCCGCCTGCTTGACGGCCGCGGTCAGCGGCGTCTTGCCGATGAATTTCAGACTGTCGGCGGCAGCGGAAACAGCACCTGCCGAGCCGGCTTGCGGCGGCACGATGAGCTCGATGTCCTCGCAACTGCCCTTCTCGCGATGACCATAGGCCATGAAGCCGATTTCCTTGTCGGCGGGGACCGACTGCAGCACGGTTCGAAGCGATTCGCGGGCAATTTCGAGCTTGGGCTTGCCGTCGATCTGCGCCCACATGGAGCCGGAAGCGTCGAGAACGATGACGACACGGTCGGCGGCATGGCCGGGCGTCGTCATCCACAACAGGAGCATCGCCGCGGCGAGGCTCCGTGCAAGTCCCGCCATGAAAATCTCCCCCAGTCAGTCACCGTCAGTTCCGGGAAGCTATTTGACGCGGCACTAGGACACAAGCCCGGACGCAGGGTGTGGGAGGGTCGGCCCTTGAGCCAAACCCCTCAATACGTCGTGCGCCGCTCTTCGGAAGGCGGCCGGCCGAACTGCAGCCGATAGCTCTGGGCAAAATATGAGTGTGAGGTGAAGCCGGTGGCGATCGCCACGTCGAGGATCGGCATGTTGGTCTGGCGCAGCAATTCGCGCGCGCGCTCAAGCCTGAGCCGCATATAATAGCGACCGGGCGTCACTGTGAGGTGACGCAGGAACAGGCGCTCGACCTGGCGCACCGACAGGCCCGCCGACTTGGCGAGTTGCACCGCCGACAACGGCTCGTCGAGATGATCGGCCATCAGCTCGACGATGCGCCGCAGCTTTTCCGATTTGCCGGTCAGGTCGCGCTCAGGGCCGACGCGCTGGCGGTCTCCGGCGGAGCGGATGCGCTCGTGCTGGAACTGGTTGGCGACGCCGTTGGCGAGGCTGGAGCCGAAATCGCCGCGCACGATCTCCAGCATCAGGTCGATGGAAGTGGTGCCACCGGCGCAGGTGTAGCGCTTGCGGTCGATCTCGAAGACATTGCCGGTGCAGTTGATGTCGGGAAACCGCTCGACGAAGCCGGCGCGGTTTTCCCAGTGGATGGTGCAGCGATAGCCTTCGAGCTGGCCTGCCTCGGCGAGCAGATAGGAGCCGACCGAGAGTGCGCCGAGCGCGTTGCCGCGTCGGCCCCAGCTGCGCAGCGCTGCCAGCACCTTGCTCTTGCCGGGAAACTCCGTCGTCAGCCCGACCGAGACGAAAAGGATATCGACCGGCGGCAGATCGGCGACAGCGTAGTCGATCTTGAGCGGCAGGCCGTTGGAGGCCATGACGGCATCGCCATCGGCCGACACCGTCGTCCAGCCATAGAAGTCGCGGCCGAGCAGCCGGTTCGCCGACCGGAACGTGTCGATTGCCGCAGCCAGCGAGAACATGGAAAACTTGTCGACCAGCAGGAACCCGAACTGCCGGCCGCCTTGAACGGGATCGTTCGTGACCGGCCGCTCTGAGGGAACAGTGAGGTTCGGCAAAGCTGCGCTTTCCAGGATCAGAAGGAGGGCCGTTTCAACCCGGCCGCGAGATAGGCAGAAGCTAGCGTGTTGGCCATCAGCATGGCAATGGTCATCGGTCCGACGCCGCCAGGCACCGGCGTGATGGCGCCGGCCATCTTCGCCGCTTCCGCATAGGCGACGTCTCCGACCAGGCGGGTCTTGCCCTCGCCCTTTTCGGGCGCCGCGATGCGGTTGATGCCGACGTCGATGACGGTAGCACCGGATTTGACCCAATCACCCCTGACCATTTCAGGTCTCCCGACAGCGGCAACGAGAATGTCGGCGGTGCGCGCCAGTGCAGCCAGGTCCTTGGTGCGGCTATGCGCGATGGTGACGGTGCAGTTGGCGGCGAGCAAAAGATTGGCCATCGGCTTGCCGACGATGTTGGAGCGGCCGACGACCACCGCATTGAGGCCGGAAAGATCCTTGCCGCGCACGCGCTCGATCAGCAGCATCGAGCCGGCCGGTGTGCAAGGCACGAACGCCGTCTCCAGTTCGCCGGTGCCGAGCTTGCCGACATTGATGAAGTGGAAGCCGTCGACATCCTTTTGCGGCGCTATTGCCTGGATGACCTTGCCCGCATCGACATGGCCAGGCAGCGGCAGCTGCACCAGGATGCCGTTGATGGCCGGATCAGCGTTGAGTTCGCCGATGATATCAAGCAGCTCCTGTTCGGAGATCTCGGCCGGCAGCGTGTGCTGGACCGAATGAAAGCCGCATTCCTTGGCGGTGCGGGATTTGGAGGCGACGTAAACCTGGCTGGCCGGATCCTCGCCGACGATGACCACGGCGAGACCGGGCTTCTGCGCGCCCTTTTCCATCAGCTCGACAGTCAAGGCCTTGACCCGCTGCACCACGTCTTCGGCGATGCGTTTTCCGTCAATCAACTCGGCCATGAAGCACCTTCAACATCATTCTTCTTCGGGCGGCATTTTCACGAAAATGCGGCTGGGCAATCCCGTCAAAGCGCCGTCTTATGCCGTTAACTCGAAACCTAGGGCTTTTATTCGGCGCTCAGAAATAGCGGCGGCCCGATCGGCTTTCGGTGAGTTCGCGAACCGCTTCGCGGAATTCGCGCAGGCTGGCTCGGATTTCCTCGATAGAGGCTTGC
This sequence comes from Mesorhizobium sp. M6A.T.Ce.TU.002.03.1.1, assembly GCF_003997275.1. Lineage (NCBI taxonomy): Bacteria > Pseudomonadati > Pseudomonadota > Alphaproteobacteria > Hyphomicrobiales > Phyllobacteriaceae > Mesorhizobium > Mesorhizobium sp. M6A.T.Ce.TU.002.03.1.1. The sequence continues at coordinate 179,482 of NZ_RZTI01000001.1, read as the reverse complement.
TGTGCAGCGGCTTCCGAAGCCTGATTTGCCTTGTCCCATGGGGCTCGGGGATAGATCGACTGCTGCTGCGGATAAGGCACTTGCCCGGCATCGGGCTTCGGCGGCTGCGTATAGGGGTACGCCTGCATTGGCGGGGCCGGATACATCTGTTGCGGGTGCGAAGCATAGGCGCCCTGCTCGGCTTGCGACTGCTCGTTGCCGGCAGGCGCAGGCCGACGCGGCGCGAAGGGAGACGCCGGTTCCGGGCGAGCGGAATAGACGGGATTCCGCTTCGCGCTTTCGGCGATTGCCGGTGAGCCACTGGCTGAACCACCGGAATGCGTGTTGGCAGAGTCTTCCCTGCGTGCCTTGCCCGGCGCGATGTTGCTCACCGCCGACAGCAGCGCGCTGATCGGACCTGAACGCCTGGTGGCCTCGACTGGCGGAGCGGGCGGCGGTGACGCCTGGTATCCCTTGTCTTCAATGGGTGTCGGGCGCTCGGCCGTCCTGCGACGCGGCCGCGCATTGGCGGTTTCGCGCAGGCTCGCATAGGCACCGCGCACGGCGCCAAGACCGACACCAGAGGCGAGGCCCGCCAGCAGGCCGGCAAGCACCGTCACGGCGCGCGACGGTCCGTTTGGCTCGAGCGGGGCGAAGGCCTTGGAGATCACGTTGATGTTGGCGGTGTTGATGTCCTTCTGCTCGCCGGTCTCCTTGGCGCGCAGAAGATATTGCTCATAGACGGAGCGTTTGGCGGCGGCCTCGCGCTCCAGTTCGCGCAGGGTGACTAGGTCGCTGTTGACGTCGCCGCTGCGGACCTTCAACTGCGCCAGCCGGGAGGCCAGATCCTGTTCGAGCTGCACGGCGCGCTTCAGGTCGACCTGCAGCGAAGAGGCGATGCGGCGCAGTTCCCCGTCGATACGATCGCGCGAGCCGGCAAGCTGGGCATTAAGCGCCTGGAGCTCGGGATGGCGCGGCCCGAACCGGATCGCGGCGCGGTCGGCCTCCTGCTTGAGCGTCGCATATTGCGAGCGCAATTCGCTCATGGTGTTGGAGTTGATTTCCTCCGGCAAGGTGCCGCTCAGAACAGAATTCACGTCGATCGAGCGCGCCGACGCCGCACGGGCGTTGAGTTCCAGCGTGCGCGCGCGGGCGATGGCAAGCTGCTGGTTGAGCTTGAGCATCTCGTCGTCGCTGATTAGGTGACCTTGCGCGTCGACGAGGTCATGCGTGGCCCTGAAATCCTCGACCTTGCGCTCGGCCACTTCCACGCCCTTGCGCAGCTCGTCGAGCCTGCCGGTCAGCTCGTTGGTCGCGCGGCCAGCGGTGTCGGACTGGATCTGACCGAACGTCTGCAGGAAAACGTCCGTCATCGTGTTGGCAATGAGAGCCGACTTCTCGCCATTTTGCGTGGTGGCGCTGACGGAGATGACGAAGGTCTTGCCGCCGCGCTCGACCGAAAGGCTTTCGGCCAGATTGCCGACGGCCAGCGCACGGCGGCGGTCCGCATCGGCACCCGGCTCGTCATTGCGCGACAGGATCGACCGGATGAGCGTCATCACGCCCAGGCCGCCGGAATCTTGCCCGTTGAACTCCGGATCGTTGACGAGATTAAGCTTGTCCACGACCTTGTTGAGAACAGTGCCGGAGGTGAGCACGCGAACTTGGTTTTCGACGATGGCCAGCGTGGCGTCGGATGCAACCACTGATTGGGTAAGATCGCGGTCGGTGAGTTTCAGGTCGCGCGGGTCGACGATCAGCTCAGCGGTGGCTTCGTATTTCTTCGGCGTCGACAGCGCGATCGCGACGCCAAGCGTGGCGCCCAGTATGGTCATGGCGACGATCAGCAGCTTCGACCGGGCAATGCCGCGGACGACCTGCATCGGATCGATCAACGGCCTCCATTCTTGTCCGTCGTCGCGGGAAGACCGTTGCTCGTCATCGGCATATCGGGACTCGAATGCGGCATATCGAGGCTCGAATGCGGCATATCGAGGCTCGTCACCGGTGTATCGAGGCTCGAACGCGGCATGTCGGGGATCGGCATCGAAACGGCGGTCCCCGGAAACACCGGCAGCAACCGGCTCCTTCCGCAGCCTGGCTTCCGCATAGTCTGCTTCAACGGCCTCGTCGGTCTCAAGCGGTATCCGGGCGGCCGAAGCGGATGCATAGTCGGCTCGAGGCTGGCTTGTTTCATCGTCTGCCGAGAATTCCGAAGCTACCGGGCGTTCCTGGGGTGCCGAGGGCTCCGGAGCTGCGGAGAGTTCCGGATGCGCTCGCGCCTCCCGGCGTGAGCGCGCGAGACGATGGCGCGTGGCGGCATCCTCGCGCCATGACGGGTCCGCCCGGTCCCCGATCGAAACCAGCGATGGTTCAGCGTCATCTTCGCCGCGCATCGCCTGGCCGAGCGCCAGCAAGGATCGCTCGCGCTTCCAATCTTCACGGTTTTGCCTGTCGACCATTGTCGTGGAGCTTGCCCCTGGCGGCTTGGACGCGCGGTCAGCCATTCGTTAAGCCACGCTAAACAAGCATAGGAAACAAAAGGTTAATTTCTCTGCCTTGAAGATGAGGTTTCCCTCTTCGGTTGTGTCCTTCTTGAAGCAACAAAAAGCGTTCAGAACGGCGCGTTAAACTTTCCAACCTATGCTGTCTCCGACACATGACTCAGGCTGGCAACATCCCGCAAAGGCGGCCCCTCGCCCGGATCGGCGCTTTCGTGGCCGAGCGACGGGGACTGGTTCGCGACTATCTCTCGGCGATCAGCGGCGCAGGCGGGCGGCTGGTGTTTTCGCTCGCCTATTTCATCGCGCTGGCCAACACGCTGTCCATCGCCGAGTTCGGCGTGTTCGCGACCGCTTCGGCGGCCGGCGTGATGCTGTCGCGCATCCTGGGCTTCGGCTTCATCTCGGCGCTTTACCGAACCGCCACCATCCGCCCCAATCTGATCGGCACCTTCACCGCCGGCTTCCTTCTGCTCGGAGTGATATCGCTGCCGTTGCTGGCTGCCGCCTCCTACGGCGTCTACCTGATCTTCTTTGCCAGCACCGTGCCGCTGTCGGTGTTTGCGGCGATCGTCTTTGCCGAGGCGCTGTTATGGCGGCCGGTCGAGGTCGCGCTGATCGTCAACAACGGCCTCGGCAAGTTCGGCCGCGCCGCGCTGCTGACGATCCTGGCAACGGCCTTGCGGGCGCTCGGCGCCGTGCTGTTCATGTTCGCTGCGCAGCCGACCATAGGGGTCTGGTCCTGGTATTATATCGGCGCCAACGCCGCCTCGCTGCTCATCGCCTTCGGATTTTTCTATCCGCGCCAGAGGCTGCGGCTGCGACTGGAACTCTATCTGCGGCGGCTCGCCGATTCCATCTACGTGGCCGGCGCGGAGGTGCTGTTCTACCTGCAGATGGAATTCGACAAGCTGCTGGTGCTGGCGATCGGCGGTCCGCACCTCGCCGGCATCTATGCCATCATCATGCGGCTTGTCGACCTGACCGCGATCCCGATCCGCACCTTCTCGATGATGCTGGTGCAGCGCATGATGCGCGCGCCGGAACTGCTGTCGCGCCTTTCGGTCAAGAGCGGCATCGAAGGCGGCGTGTTCCTGGTCTCGACGCTGGCGCTGGCGGCGCTCGCCATCGTGCTGCATTTCTTTCCCAACGCGCTGGGCAAGAATGTTGCCGAGGCCGCCCCTCTGGTGGCGCTGGCGATCTGCGTGCCAGGCCTGCGCAACCTGGTCGAATACCAGGCCGAGCTTCTGTTCGCGCGCGGCCAGACGCTGGTGCGGGCGATCAATCTGGCGCTGCTTGCCGGGCTGAAGGCGGTCCTGCTGACCTATGTGCTGACCACGATCCTGGACACGCCGGATCTGGTGTTGTCGCTCAATGTCGTCTTCCTGCTGCTCTACCTCGCCTCGACGCTGCTCACCTATTCGGCGATGCGCAAACCGGCGAAGCCGGTGTAAGGTCGATCAGCTGGCCGCCGACGCCCGGCCCGTTGCGGCCGTCCCTCGTTCAGCCCGCCTCAGTTAGGCATTGCGCGGCAGTGTGCTATCGGGCAGGTGAGCCCGGGCCAATAGGGTTGGGCCCGGGCCAACAGAGTGATGAGATGCGTCTGAGCAACTGCCACAACTTCCATGACTTCCGCAGCATGGCCAAACAGCGCCTTCCCCGACCGATCTTCAACTACATTGACGGCGCGGCAGATGACGAAGTCACCTATCGGCGCAACAGGGCTGCCTTCGATGACTGCGACCTGGTGCCGAATGTCCTGCGCGGCGTGACCAATGTGGACATGTCGGTGACCGTCATGGGCCAGAAGCTGGCGATGCCGGTCTACTGCTCGCCAACAGCGCTCCAGCGCCTGTTCCACCATCAGGGCGAACGTGCGGTGGCGGCAGCGGCGGCGAAATATGGCACGATGTTCGGCGTCTCCTCGCTCGGCACCGTCAGCCTCGAAGAGGCGCGCCAGATCAGCAATGGGCCGCAAGTCTACCAATTCTACTTTCACAAGGACCGCGGATTGAACCGCGAGATGATGGCCCGGGCCAAGCAGGCGGGAGTAGAGGTGATGATGCTGACGGTCGACAGCATCACCGGCGGCAACCGCGAGCGTGACAAGCGAACGGGGTTCGCTATTCCCTTCAAGCTCAACCTCGCTGGTATCGCCCAGTTCGCGGTCAAACCATCGTGGGCGATCAACTACTACACGCATGAGCGGTTCAAGCTGCCGCAGCTCGACGGTCATGTCGACATGGGCGGCGGCGCGATGTCGATCAGCCGCTACTTCACGGAGATGTTGGACCCCGCAATGTCGTGGAACGACGTTGCCGAGATGGTGCAGCACTGGGGCGGACAGTTCTGCCTGAAAGGCATCATGTCGGTCGAGGACGCCAGGCGTGCGGTCGAGATTGGCTGCACCGGAATTGTCCTCTCCAATCACGGCGGTCGACAACTCGACGGCTCGCGTACCGCGTTCGACCAGCTTGCGGAGATCGTCGATGCGGTGGGAGACAGAATCGATGTGATGATGGATGGCGGCGTGCAGCGCGGCACGCATGTGCTCAAGGCGCTCTCGCTGGGCGCAAAAGCCGTCGGATTGGGCCGCTACTATCTCTTCCCACTGGCGGCCGCCGGGCAGGCCGGCGTCGAACGCGCGCTGGAATTGATGCACATCGAGATCGAGCGTGGCATGAAGCTGATGGGCTGCACCTCGGTCAACGAACTCACGCGACGGAACCTGCGCTTCCGTCTGTAACAGGTGACTTCCACCCTTTCATCACCCCTACCGGCAAAACGGCAAGGGGTCGAAACCGGTCGTTCAGGGTCTGACCCAAGGACTAGTCGAGCCCGATCAGGCGGCGGATTCGGCCGATATCCGTGCCGATGAAGGACTGCATGCCGATGGCCACCTGTTCCGGCGCCATGGCGGCGACGAAGCGGCGGAACTCGTCATCCGACAGCGCTTCGCCCGTCCAGTGGACGCGGCAGAATTCCTCCGAGCCGTGGAAATGGCCGGCACCGGCGAGCACGTCGTCGACATAGCGGCCGTAGATCATGCATTCGGAGAATTTGCGCACCGCACCGACGATTTCGACCCAGTTGCGGCCATGGACCTTCTCGATCCGGGCACACATGGCGGTCACTGTTTCGCGGCGCCATGCGATCAGCGTCGAAATGTAATCGTGGGTGGAAACCTCTGATGGCTCGATGCCGAGCGCCGAGCCCGCATTGCGCGACCAGATCCGGTGTTCCTCATGGCCTTCGGACAGCACGCCGTCGCGGCGGAACAGACGCACCTTGCCATCGCGCCAGAAGGCGCTGCAGTCGAAAGGTTTTAGGAACGCCACGTCGGAATCGCAGAAGATCAGCACGTCTTCCCCGGCACGCGCTGATATCGCGATGCGGCGAAGCTGCTGCACATGCCAGCCGCGCAGCGGCATGGTCTTCAGGCTGAGCCAGATGCGCCGGCGGAACAGGCTCAGTGGATCGTCGAAGGCGTGCAGCCAGCGCGGCAACAGGTCCCGCTCGTCGACGACGGTGCGGCGGCTGTTCTCCAACTGGCGAAACAACGCCACGTCGCGATGCTCGACAAGAATATAGTGGTGCGCCACGCCGGAAACGTAGCGGTCGAGGGTTTCGCACAGCAGGCGACAACGCTCCAAATCCGGCGCATAGCTTGCCGTCACGACCGCCGCCGTCGGCGTCCGGCGAAGGACATCGGGGGCGGCGGCAGGGCTCGGCACGAACCGGCTGTTCAACGGCCCACTCCGGAGCCTGCTCCGCGGCCTGATCTGGCAGGGGCGGGCCTGCGCAAGAATTTCTGGCCAATGACGCGCCACAGAAACACAGGATTACCGACGACATAGCGGCGCCAGAGGCGGCCCGGCTCGATCCACAGCCGAAACAGCCATTCGAGCCTGAGCCGGCGCATCCACAGCGGCGCCCGCGGCACCGCGCCGCTCAGGAAATCGAGCAGCGCGCCGACGGCGATCGGCAGTGTGCAGTGGCGCGCATCGATGTGGCGCGCGATCCACAATTCCTGGCGCGGCACGCCCATGGCGACAAGCAGCACGTCCGGCCGCAATCTGGCGATGCGATCGACGATTGCCGGCTCCTCTGCGGGGGAGAAATAGCCGTCGTGGATGACCACGAATCTGTGCTGCAACGCGAGCGCTGCCAGCTTCTTCGATGCCGCCTCGGCGTTGGCCTGCGTCGCGCCGAGCAGCCCCACGGTCAGCGGCCTGGCGGACGCCTGGAGGAAAGCAGGGATGAAATCGGTGCCGTTGAGATTGTCGGGAAACCACGTTCCGTAGAGCAGTTTCGCCGCCAGATCGACACCGACACCGTCAGGCAGGATGAGAAAATCGTCGAGCGCCTCGGCAAAGACCGGCTCCGTGTAGGCGACATTGGCATTGTGGGCGTTGAGAAAGCTGACCTTGGTGAAGCGTCGCTCCGCAATCAATCGGGTCAGCAGAGCGACCGCATCGTCCCAGCGGATGGCGAGGACGGATATACCGAGGATCGATTTCAAACTGTCGACCCCGAATGCGGCGCGGGCGGTGTGCATGTTCACGCGAACACCTCCTGCCTGATGGGATCGAGCTTTTTCAGGCCGAGCCTGATTGCGGCATCGAGCGCTTTCACCTGCCGGCGGTGGAAAGCGCTTCCGTCGACGTCCCTGACATTGGCCGTCGCGGCTTCCAGGGCGCCGGCGAAGGCGACCGGATCGTCGGCCACGACGCAATTGACCGGGCGATGATCGATGCCGCGCAGCGAATGGCTGGTGGCAACGGAAGGCAGGCCGAGTTCGAAAGTCTCGATGGTCTTGAGCTGCACGCCGCTGCCGGAGGTGCTGATCAGCGGGATGACGGTGGCACTGCACACGAAGGCCTGCGCGTCCGGCACGCGGCCGACGAATTCGACACCGGGATGCGTGGAAATGACGCCCGGCGGCACGCTGCCGGCGATCCTGACCCGGAAATCCGGCCTGAGATGCGGCACCACTTTGTCCAGGAACCAATCGAGGCCGATGCGGTTCGGCTGCCAGGTCCAGGTGCCGATCAACGCCGCGTCGCAATCGATACGGCGCAGGGTTTTTTGCGCGGGCGGCTCGGCGCAAGTCACCAGCGGCAGCATCGCCGAACGATCGTCGGAGCCGACGCCGAGCGCTGAGCGATCTTCCTCGGCCAGCGTGAAGACGAAGCGTGCCCGGCGGCAAAGCCGTGCTTCAATGACCTTGAGCAGCTTGGCCTCACGGCGAAACAACATGCGCTGGAAGAGACTGCCGGCAGCAGCGGCGTTCTGCAGCGCCGAACTGTGCTCGACATTATGGGCGACGAAGATCGACGGCCGGTCGCCGAAGAGGCTTTCGAAGGCGCCGGCGAACTGCACGGAATTCAAGACATAGCCGTCAAAAGGGCCGGCGCGATCGACGGCGGCCTGGACCTCGCTGTCGGTGACCACGCGCAGCTTGACCGACGCGAAAGTGAGGCCGGAGAGCAGCGCCTTTGCAACCCAAGCGAGCTTTTGCAGCGATGACGCGCTTTCGGTGCGCACATCGACGGCACCGAGCACGATGGTGTTTTGCGGATCGCTCGCAGGCTTGCCGGGCCAGGTGAAGCCGATCACGGTGACGCGCGCGCCGGCACGCCGCAACGCGGCGATGATCGCGGCATTGGCAATCTCATAGCCCGAGGCAAGAGCGCCGTCGGGCACGATCGATGTGGCGAACAGCAGATGCATCTCACCTATCCTGAGCGGATACAGCTAGCAAAGCGCGGTGAAGCGTTGATTAAGTGAAGGTATTTGGCGGCCTGGAGTCGCGGATTTGCGGGCTTGTCCGCGAAAGGTGATTAACGAAACGTTATCGTCGCGATGCTATCAAGAACCAAACTCACCATCCCGGGCTGAACACGGATGATCCCATTGCCATCGGACGATTCGGTATCGATCGCGGGGCGCTCTCCGGGGCTTGTCACGACGGCCGTCGAGGCGGTCGTGACGCTGCCGACCTTCAAACGGCCCGAGCAGCTGCTGGCGACGCTGGCATCGCTCAAGGCCCAGCAAACCGGCAGACGCTTCGCAATCATCGTCATTGAGAACGAGGCCGAGGCGCGCGCCGGCGCCAGGGCGGCGCTGCCGCTGTTCGAGCGCGGCGAGATATCAGGCATGGTCATCATTGCGCATGAGCGCGGCAATTGCAGCGCCTATAATGCCGGCTGGCAGACGGCGATCCTGCACTTTCCAAATTTCAGGCACTTGCTGGTCATCGACGATGACGAGATCGCCGATCCGCAATGGCTCGAGCGCATGTGCACGGCGGCCGAGACACTCAGTGCCGACATCGTCGGTGGCCCGCAAAGGCCTGTGTTTGCCGACGCCGCCCATGCTGGATGGGCCGAGCACCCGGTCTTTGCGCCACCCTACCGGGAGACCAGGCGTGTGCCTGCGCTCTATTCCTCCGGCAATCTGCTGGTTGGGCGTTACGTGCTCACCGCCATGGGGCCGCCCTTCCTCGACCTGAAATTCAACTTCATAGGCGGCGGCGATTCCGATTTCCTGAGCCGCGCCGCGCAAAGAGGCTTTGTGCTTGGCTGGTGCGCCGAGGCGCAAGTGCGGGAAAGCGTCCCGGCCCGGCGCGTCGAAGCCGACTGGATCCGCGCCCGCAGCCTGCGCAATGGCGTCATCTCGACACTGGTCGAGAAGAAAAAACGGGCTGGCACGCCGTTCGCCGGTACCAAGGTCTTTTTAAAGAGCCTGGCGCTGCTTGCCGCCTCGCCGTTTCGCGGCGCGGCCAGGCTGATGCGGACGGGATCATCGGCGGCCGCCTTATACCCCATTCATGTCGCCCTCGGCCGCGTGCTTGCCGAATTCGGATATGCCAATGAGCAATACCGGCAGCCTGAGAAGAACTGAGCGCGCGCCGCTCAGCGCGGCGTTCACGCGCGACGGCGTCGCGACCGCGATCGCGGCGCTGCTGTTCACCGTCATCCTGGTGTCGTTCCGCCCCTTCCAGCCGGCCGGCGCCGAAATGACCGGCGACGGCGGCGACATCGTCAACCAGCTCGGCTTCGGCTCGCTTGGCGCGATCTCGATCTTCTCGCTGATGGCTTTCGCCGACCCGCGCGTGGTGCGCTCGCTGCTCAGCCCGTCCTGGCTGCTGATGCTGGCTTTCCTCGTGCTGTCGGTGGTGATGGCAACCGACCCGCCGACGGCCATGCGCGCCGCCTCGTTCACGCTGATCGGCATCTTGACGATGGCGACGATCCTGGCGCTGACCCGTGACGCCGAGGCTTTCTCGAAAGTCATCATCTTTACCACCGTCGTCGTCATGGGCCTCTCCTATGTCGGCCTCATCCTATTTCCGCACGAGGCGCTGCACACCACCGCTTCGCTGGAGCCGGAACATGCCGGCCTGTGGCGCGGCGTGTTCACCCACAAGAATATCGCCGGGCCCGTCATGGCCTGTTTCAGCTTCGCCGGGCTGTACCTCTATCGGCGCGGACAGCGGCTATGGGGCGCGTCGATCTTTTGCGCGGCGATGATTTTCATGTTGCACACCGGTTCCAAGACGACCGCGGGACTGGTGCCGTTTTCGATCCTGATCGTCGTGCTGCCGAGCCTGATCGGCATGCGGCTTGGGACGCCGCTTCTGTTTGCGCTGGCCGTCATCGCCACGGCGGTCGCCACACTGGGCATCGTCTTCCTGCCGCCGGTGAAGCATCTGACGGCACTCTATTTCCCCGACCTGACCTACACCGGACGCACGACGCTGTGGGAGTTCGCCGGCGAGATGCTGGCGAAGCGGCCATGGACCGGCTACGGCTACGAGAGCTTCTGGGGCACGCCGCTGCTGCTCAACCAGGACCAGCCCTTCGACCGGGCCTGGGATATCAGAACCATCGTGCATGGCCATAATGGCTATCTCGACATCGCGGTGCTGATGGGCATCCCGGCGCTCTGCGTGGCGGTCTACACGTTCCTGATCGCGCCGCTGCGCGACTACATGCGCATCCCCTTGCGCAAGGAAAACATCTATCTCGGCGACTTCTTCATGATGGTGGTGCTGTTCGCAGCGCTGAACGCCTTCCTCGAAAGCTTCTTCTTCCATCGCGCCGATCCGGTCTGGTTGTTCTTCGTGTTCGGCATGTTCGGCCTGAGGCAGGTGTCGCTGCGGCCGATGGCAGTTCGGGGCCTGTCCTCACGCCATCCGTCCCAAGAGGGCTTTCCCGCCTAGTCGCGAGCGTCTATGGGAGAACCTTTTAGCGGAGGTTTTCCATGACGATCAGGCTCGTTCTCGCCGGCTGCGGCAATATGGGTTACGCCATGCTCTCGGGCTGGCTGAAATCGGGCAAGCTCCCCCCGGCGGCGGTTATCGTGGTCGAGCCCAATGCCGATCTGCGCAAGCGCGCCGAAGCGCTGGGCTGCGGTGCCGCCGCGGATGCCGGCGGCATTCCGGCGGACGCGGTGCCAGCCCTCGTCGTCATCGCGGTGAAGCCGCAAGTGATCCGCGACGTGACCGCCGCCTACCAGCGCTTCAACGATGGCCGCACCACCTTCGTCAGCATCGCCGCCGGAACGCCGGTCGCCACTTTCGAGGGCATTCTAGGCGATCGCGCGCCGATCGTGCGCTGCATGCCCAATACGCCGGCGGCCATCGGCAAGGGCATGATGGTGGTGTTTTCCAACAGGCTGGTGTCCGACGCCACCAAGCGCTTTGTCGCCGACCTGCTTTCGGCGAGCGGGGAAGTGACCGATATCGACGACGAAGGCCTGATGGACGCGGTGACGGCGGTGTCCGGGTCCGGCCCCGCTTATATCTTCCATTTCATCGAAGCGCTGACCGTGGCGGCCGAGAGGGCCGGATTGCCGACCAAAACCGCCAGGCTGCTGGCGATGCAGACGGTCTATGGCGCCGCCTCGCTCGCCGCCGAAAGCGGCGAAGATCCGGGCGTGCTGCGCCAGCAGGTGACCAGCCCGAATGGCACGACGGCAGCCGCGCTTGCCGTGCTGATGGGCGAGGAGCGGCTGACCCACCTGCTCACGGAAGCCGTGGAAGCGGCACGGCTAAGGTCGATCGAGTTGGGGAAGTAGGCGCGGCTTCGCGGATTACGCGAGATCGGTATGCGAAAAGTCGTTACCCTTGTAGAGCAGTGCGGAGCCATGACTTTTTGCGCAGGCGTAAGAAAGGCAGTCGGCTAAGTTGAGCTGGGCGGGATGCCCACGCCCCTTTCCATAGTTTGAAAACGCCTGGATCGCGAGCGCTGCATCGCCGGCGTCGATCGGCACGATTTCGATTTCAGCCTCTCGAAGAAACGCTTCTATCGCGTCGCCGGCGACACCCGGCTGGACGGCGAGCATCGTTGAAAGCCGCATCGCCGCTTCAAGCACGACCAGCGCCGAAGTTATCCTTGCGGGCGCTGCGTCGATGCGGTTGCTCCACTCGTCGGCATCCTCTTCTCCTGAAAGAATCGCGACAACCACGGAGGTGTCGACGAACATTAGGAATGTCCCCACATTTCGTCGATCTCATCCTTGTTGACAGCCCGACCGCCCTGGCCTGCCTTGGCCTTGAAGTCGTTGGCAATGGCAGCGAGCCGCTCCGCCAGAGGAATGCGTCCGCTTTCCCGCTTCAATTCGGATTCAAGCGCTTCGATGACCGCTTCGGTCATCGAAATCTTTCGTTTGGCAGCAAGCTCTCGCGCCAGTTCGCGTGCGCGCGGGTCCCTGATCTGAAGATTCATGTAATTGGCCTCCGCTTCGCTGTCACTACAATATAGAGAGTTTGTCATGACAATACCAGCGTGCTCGGACGAAAGCCGTCCGATAGCTCCCGCTCTCGACGGCATCAAGCCCCGTACAGCATCTCATCCTGCAGCCGGCGCAAGGCGAACAGCCTGGTCGTCGGGTCGGGTGCGGAATTGCCTGATGTCAGCAGCTCGCCCTTCCTGACCGGTTTCAGCACCTTGCCGCTTTCGAGCAGGCCGACCGGCACGGCGCGGTTGGCGCGAGCCTCTTCGACAGTCATGGTCCACGAGCGGTAGCAGGTCTCGCCGATCGCATCGAACGTCTCTCCTGCCGCCAGATCGCGCTTGGCCACGGCGCAGACCTCGGCAACCGGCCTCGGCAGCGGCACCATGTCCGGCTTGCCGTAGAGCGCGATACGCGCGGCGGTGAGCGGCACTTCCAGCGAGGTCAGATGATACGGCCGGAAGAAGCTGTAATAGGGACCGTGGCCGATATGCAGATCGTCCATACGCTCGATGATGCGCGGATGAGTCGCCTCGACGATGACGAAGACGCCGGGCGCCACGCCCTTGCCGATCGTGTAGTCGACGACGCCCTTCTTCGACAGGATGCCGCCATCCGCGCGCGGGATGAGCACCTTGGCCAATTCATCGCGATCGGCTTTGGGGCCGTGCATGCCGGCAACATCAGGCACCAGCCTGGTGGCGTTGGCGATGGCGCACATCTCGACCATGGTTTTCGAGCCGTCGACGAACTCGACCAGCATGCGCGGGTTCATGTTGCGGCGGAGCGCTTCCGCGCGATAGTCGTCGGGCACGGCGTCATGGTTGAGCGGGTTGTTCTTGCCCTTGCCGGCCGAGACGATGGTGTAGCCGAGCGCCGAGGCGAACTCGATCAGTTCCATGCAGCTCGACGGCTCGTCGCCGGCGCCGACCGAATAGACGACGCCGAGCCGGTCGGCCTGCTGCTTCAGATAGCAGCCGATGGTAACGTCGGCCTCGACATTCATCATCACCAGATGCTTGCCGTGCTCCATCGCCATCAGGTCAAAATCGGCGGCGACGCCTGGCTTGCCGGTGGCGTCGATCACCACGTCGATCAGCGGATTGGTCACCAGCATCTCGTTCGAGGTGATGGCGATCTTGCCGCTCTCGATCGCCTCGCTGACCTTCGACGGCGTATCGGCCTCCCGTGCCATCGCCTCGTCGCCATAGGCGATGCGGACGGCGTCACGTGCCGTGTGCGGGCGCCGGGTCGAAACGGCGCACACCGAAATGCCCGGCATAAGCATGCCTTGCGTCACCAGGTCGGTGCCCATCTCGCCGGAGCCGATGACGCCGATGCGCACCGGACGGCCTTCCGCGGCGCGCTTGGCGAGATCGCGGGCAAGCCCGGTCAGGGCGACATTGGTCATGCGCAAGTCCACTGCTTTTGATTTGAAGGGGGAATAGCAGGGAACGCCCACCTTTTGCCAACGAAACCGGCCGCCGTAGGCAATTTCTTGTGGCTGGCTCTCAGGTCGCGAGCGGATAAGGTTCAGCCTGGATACTGTTCAGAGACGAGGAGACGCCCCTGTCGGGCGCGGCGCGCCCCGACAGGGTCTCAGGCGAGGTTGGCATGACAAAATGAGTTCACGCCCACACCGCAGTCATGCTGCCGTCAGAGCGACGACGGTGCCCAAGCCTGCGCTCAATTGCCTGAGGCCGGCATGGGTCGTCCAGGGACCGCAGTCGGTTCGTCTGCTGGCTTCGTTTAGACTAGAACTTGTATGCGAGGCCTACAGAGACGGTGTGCATCGTCAGGTCGACTTCCCCGCGCGTGATGTCTTCCGTGCCGAAATCGTAATAGCGATACTCGGCCCGTCCAAGCCAGTTGTCGGTGAAAGCGTGTTCCGCACCGAGCCCCGCGGTCCAGCCGGTGAAGCTCATATCGTCATCTTCCACAACCGTAGACACTTCGCCATGCGCAAAAGCAATACCGGCCGTGCCAAAAAGCAATGTGCGATCCCAAGCGTAGCCCACGCGTCCGCGCACGGACCCGAACCAGTCGATCTCGGCGTCTCCGTCATCGTCGAGCTCGATCCAGCTCTTGTTTATGTCACCCTCGACACCGAACACGAAATTTCCGGACTGGAAATTATAGCCGGCAAGCGCTCCAACAAATGCTCCGTCCAGATCGGCCGTTCCAACAAGTGGTGGATTGGTGAAAATCGTCACATCCGCATCAGCCCAGCCATATCCGCCTTGCACGCCAAGGTAGACACCGCTCCAGTCATAGACTGAAGCGACCACGGGCTCCTCATACACTGGGTCTGCCGCGAGAGCGCATCCGCCCCAGGCAAGCAGCATCGTGGCGGTCAAAGCAGTCCGTCTGATAGAAAACATGGCACCCCTCGTCGGCTCCAGAATATCCCCCACAGTAGCCGGCTATCTCCCCGAAGTCTGTTGCTGAACTGCAACGCTGCAGGAAAACATTCATCACGTCAAACCTGGCCCGTATTGCCGCAAAAGAGCGCCACGCCCGCTCCCAGATCTGCAATCTCGGCCGCCTGCTACCTCCTCGTCGTCGCAGTGGCACCTCGTCAAACAACTCAAGATCCATCACCTAAACTCCGGATCCAAACGGACTTACCCATCTGCTGCTCTGGTCCGTTGCCGTGCTGCCTCTAATTGCTTGCTGAGAGGCAGGTGAGGCTAGCATGTGGAATCTGGCGAAAGAGGGCTGGGCACTCCTTGCGGAGAGCATTGTCGGCTTCATCAATGACAACGCCCTGAGTCACGGGGCAGCAATGGCGTTTTATGCCACAACCTCGCTTGCGCCGATCCTGCTCATCGTTGTCGCTATCGCTGGCCTGGCCTTCGGAAATGATGCGGCGCAACTTGCCCTTTCGGCCCAGCTCGCGGGTCTGATGGGGCCGCAGAGCGCGGAGCTTTTGCAAGCGACAATCGAAAATGCCTCCCATCGGACGGCGGGCACTCTTGCGGCCATCCTGGGGCTCGTCACGCTGTTCGTCACCGCATCCGGCGTGTTCGGCGAAATGCAACTTGCGCTGAACGAAATCTGGAAAGTCAAACCGGTTAAGACATCGATTTCCGGGCTTGTGCGGGCCCGCGCCGCAAGCCTTGGGCTCGTCGCCGCGCTTGGCTTCCTGCTCCTGGTGTCCCTGGTCGCGAGCGCTGCAATTTCTGCGCTTGGCGAAATCATCAACGCATATCTGCCCTTCGGCACCATTATCCTGAGCACAATCAACGGGATCGTCTCGTTTGCCCTGATCGCGCTTTTGTTCGCGGCAATCTACAAGGTCCTGCCCGATCGCGCGCTGCGATGGCGCGACGTTGGCATCGGCGCGGTGGTGACGGCGTTTCTCTTCACGATCGGCAAGTCGCTGATCGGTTGGTATATCGGAGCAAGCGCAACCGCATCGTCATACGGCGCAGCCGGCGCATTGCTCGTCGTGCTGTTGTGGGTCTTTTATTCGTCCGAGATCTTTCTGCTGGGCGCCGAATTTACACGAGCCTACTCGGTTCGATATGGCAGCCGATCCGATCTGGAGGCGACCATCAAAGCAAGTGATCGCGAACAGAAGCTGGCGACGGCGGCCAGGATTGAAAAGTCTGAAAACGAAATCCTTGGCTGGATTGTTTTCAGCAGTCTCCTCACCGCGTTTCTAAGCCATTTCTGGCATCAACACCGGCGTTGAGACGTCCGGCGCGGCGGCCCGAGCCTAGCAGGGGCTTGGGGACATCCGATCGAAGCGACGTGCGAAGTTCCTTCGCCGCCGCCACCAGCTTGGCGCGGTTGCTTCCATATCTCTTGATCAACTGATGGACTTGCGCTGGGGTGATGCCGTTTTGCCGGGCAAAATGCGCTACTATGTAGTCCTCGCTGCCGGAGATCCGATCCCGGTGGCGGGGATAGAGCTTCGCCGCGTCGGCTGTCATGCTTACTCTCCTTTGGTCACGTTTGCTCACGATGTATGATTGGCCAACGCAAAAGGGGCGAATTCGTTGCCGCATGCGACACCAGGGCGCCTCGGCTTTTCGCCGCAGACCCGAACGCAAGGCCAAAAACAATCGGACCGACGCACGCCTTCGGCTAAACTCATACGTCGATTTTTCGAGACTCAGCCCTCTGGCACGCGCATGATATCGGCAGGGAGGAAAAACCATGCGCGAATTGCCAAAGAGCATTGACGCAGACGTTGTAATCGAAATCAGCAGGTTGCTCGACGACCGTGCGAAGTCGGCACCAGTGCCAGTCCACAAGCTTGCCTCGATGATCTCGAATAGTGTCGAGACCGACCTGCCGACAGCTTCCATCGAAGAGCTGATCGTTGAAATGGCCATGACCCGCCAACTCCCGATGCTGTTCGATCTACCGGAGGCGGATGCAGATAACGTCATATCGATCGCCTTGGCGCGCGCCAGCTGATCCCGCTGGGGAACCTTCCTGTCGAGTGTGATTTCAAGACGCGGACGGTTCCATTCGATCCCCTTCTCCGCCCCGCTGGCTCCGGCCGGCGGCTTTGCTGCGTCGCCCATAATAATCGTCATGGGCGATCCGCCGTTCGGGAACGTGTGGTGTCCATATGCATTTCCTCCAGACAACAAAGGAGGAATCCATGAACTGGGATCAAATCAAGGGAAAATGGATGCAGTTCAAAGGCAAGGCCAAGGAGCAATGGGGCGACCTCACGGACGATGACCTTGATCGCATCGAGGGCAATCGTGACCAACTCGCAGGACGTATTCAGGAGCGGTATGGAATCGCCAAGGAAGAGGCAGAGCGCCAGATAGACGACTGGTCCAGAAGCCTCACCTGAGCGTTCAGAAGGCTGCGCCGTCGATCGGCGCAGCCTTCGGCACCGTCCAAAGTCTGCCGCTCCGAAATGAGCGGCGGGCGACGTGTATGCGATGGTGGCGAGGTGATCTACGCCACTGTCGCTTTCAGGATGTTCGGAACGAGAGCTAGCGCGCCGATTGTCTGTTGGCTTGTGCGGCGACTGCCGTGAGGAAAGCCGTTGCGGCAGTATCGCACGCCGCTCGGGACGGGCTATAGGCGAAAAGGATCAGTTCGGCAGCCCCTATCGTAATGCCATGCTTTTCAGCGAAAGCAGCTATTTCGTAGGGCTTGTCGTGACCTATGGCCAGATCGTAGTCTTCGTTCATTATTTCCTCCCGTTTGCGACGTTCCTCGCCTTGGCCCCTCCTTGGCGCAAAGATTAAGTTCCGGGGCATTGAGAGAGTCTACCAATTGGAGATTGCAAAAGGCTTAGGCCTACGGCGCCTGATGCGGGCCGTGTCGAGGCGGAAGCCTCCATTTTGTCCGCTGCACATCGAAAAAGATATATGATTGCGCTGATATCGCAGGTGGTCGACGCAAGCCAATGCCGATTTTTTCAGTCAAGCACACGACCGTCTATCGCTACACGCAACCGGTGACGTTTGGCGAGCACCGGCTGATGTTCAGGCCGCGCGATAGTTTCGATCAGCGACTTCTCGATCACGCGCTGTTTGTGAACCCCGAGCCCAAAGAGATTCGCTGGATCCACGACGTTTTCGGAAACTGCGTTGCGGTAGTCGACTTCAAGGGCTCCGAAGACGAACTGCGTTTCGTGACAGACATTCGGCTCGATCACACACCGCAGCATGCGCCTGATTTCCGGATCGATGAAGCGGCACTCAGCTATCCCTTCTCCTATGATCCCGACGAGGCAACCGACCTCACTCAAACCATGGAGCGCCATCATCTCGATGACGGCGACGAGATCGGCAAATGGGCACGACAGTTCGTGAGTGCCAGAGGGCATACCGAGACGGGCAAATTGTTGATGACGCTTTGCTATGCCATCCACGAGAGCTTTGTGTATTCCCGTCGAACTGAACCAGGGACGCAACCGCCGCTCATGACGTTGCACCTGCGTCGAGGCACATGCCGGGACTTTGCGCTGTTTATGATGGAAGCAGTTCGTTCGCTGGGTTTTGCCGCGCGTTTTGTGACTGGCTATGTCTATGTGCCGAACCGCGATAGTGCTTCTGTCCTCGGCGGCGGTTCGACGCATGCCTGGTGCCAGGTCTATTTGCCTGGCGCGGGCTGGGTCGAGTTCGATCCCACCAATGGCATTGTCGGCAACCGGGATCTGATCAGGGTGGCCGTCGCCAGGCACCCGCAGCAAGCCATCCCTCTTTCTGGAAGCTACTCCGGCAGCGCGTCGAGTTTTCTCGGCATGACGGTGGAGGTCAAGGTGGTGAAGGAAGCCGGCACCAATGGAAATTAGAGAACCCTAATGTTTTGCGGAACTGTTCGGACAGTCTGGAGTTTGCTGAAATCAACGCGTTGGAGCTGCCATGCGTATCCGCGCCGGTTTCAAGCTTGCCTACGAATGTCCGCAGCCGACACCGATGCTGCTCGTCCTTGAGATCCATCCTTCACGTCGCATCGATCTTTTGACAGAACAAATCATCGGCTTCGATCGCCCGAGCGAGGCCCGCGGCTATATCGACGCTTTCGGCAATCTATGCACGAGAATAGAAGCGCCCGCCGGGCTGACGACGATATCAACGAACTTCGAAATCTATGACACCGGTAAGCCAGAAATTGTGGTCGCCGACGCCATCCAGCACGATATCAAAGAGCTGCCCGACTACGTGCTCAGGTTTCTTCTCGGCAGTCGCTATTGCGATACCGATCGGCTTGGCGACTTCGCTTGGGCCAATTTCGGCAACACCGCACCCGGATGGGCGCGCGTCCAGGCGATCTGTGATTTCGTTCACGAACACATCGCCTTCAACTACCAGGCCGCGGACACGCTGCGGACCGCCTACGGCGCGCTAACCGATCGGGCCGGCGTTTGTCGTGATTTTGCGCATCTGGCAATCACGCTGTGCCGTTGCATGCACATTCCGGCGCGATATTGCACCGGCTACCTCGGCGACATCGGGATACCGCCGATGCCGTATCCCATGGATTTCAACGCATGGTTCCAAGCCTATCTCAGCGGCCATTGGTTCACCTTTGATGCACGGCATAACCAGCCTCGTATCGGCAGAATCCTAATGGCGACGGGATGCGATGCGAATGACGTCGCCATCTCAACGAGCTTCGGTCTTTCCCGGCTTACTCGCTTCGAAGTCATCACAGAAGAAGTCCAAGCCGAGCCTGAGAAGGCGCCAGCCCGCCGCACCTTTCGGCATGACGGGCTTCAGCGGGAGGGGTCAAGTCAATCGTAGACCTTCACAATCTTGCGGGTACCTGGATCGACCAGGACGGTTCGGCCGTCGATGACTACGTAGCGGTACTGAACGTCCGGCACCTCGTAGAGCTCGACTGTCTCGGGCAGAGCAGTGCCGATGTTGAGCTCCACGCCGGGAAGGCTGAGGGATGCCAACGGTTTCTTTTTCACGTATTCCCGGATCACAGTGTCCTGCTCGGGTTGAATGATGACGTCCTGAGCAGCGGCGGCGCTGACACCAACGAGCAGAAGGATGCCTGCCGCAGCCGATGTAAGTTGCTTACCCATATTAGCCTCCGAGCAACCTTCAGCTGCGGTGCTTGATTGCTGCCGCCACGGGTTGCTTACTTATCTAAAACGGGGCGGAGCAATTCTTGTTCCGGTGGCGCGGCGCGAACCCGCTGCCACGGCATATCAACGCTGACGTTTGAGGTCGCGCCCGCTCAAGGCTTAGTTTCTTCCTGAGGAGGCGCGCTTGGGACTGGACAATCAGGATGCGGCCATTGTTCACACGGAGAGGGCTTGTCGCCAGCGTCGCCATAACGTTCCACGAGTTTTGCGAATCCGTAGGCGAAGGCGAAAAGCAGCACCAGGATAACCACTAATCGAGCGGCCATAGGGGATTGTAGCAGGATCCAGCTTAGGTTTGACCCAGCATCAGCTTGCGCTCGGCAGGCTGCCCGTCACTTTCTGCGAAACTTGTCTCGGTTCCGAAGGTCCCAAGCATAATAGTAGGCGGCCATAATGCAGGGCAGCCCGATACCAATCAACAAAAAGAAACCGATCCCACCGATCAGCGGCTCAAACAATTTGCCGATCGCCAAGAGCGCAAACAATCCGATTAAGACCACAACAGGCATCGCGTCTTTTAGCCGACGGGAGACACATCGTCACTCCTCGTCGACGGCTTGAATTTCCGCACGACTCGTAAATGCAACGGGGATAAAGTCCACGGAAAATCCACGGATACTGGTGCCGTGTTGCGCCTTCGTTCGCCTGCTGGTGCCGGAAAGAAGAAATGACCAGGCGAAGCACACTATTGAGAGTCTTCAGGAAAACTGGTGCTGCGAGAGAGGATTGAACTCTCGACCTCTCCCTTACCAAGGGAGTGCTCTACCACTGAGCTACCGCAGCCGCTGATGGCGGGGCTTCTGCCATATCGAACCGGCAAGCGCAAGGCCAAGCGCAAGTCATCTGTGAAAGCCCGCTCCGGCGGGTTTTCCGGACATGGCGGCGCCACAATGTTGGCTATCCCTTGAGAACGGATTGGCGAGATAAAAAGTATTAAAGCGTACTTTGTGCGTCCAGGCGGACGCACGTCGCTTTAAGCGTCAGCCGGGACGGAACCATGAACGACACGATAATTCCACCTGACAAAAGCGGTCCATCGAAAAAGACCGACCGCAAGACCCGGCTCGCGGAGCAATTGCGCGCCAATCTGCAGAAGCGCAAGGCGCAGTCGCGCTCGCGGCGCACTGGCGACGCCGACAAGCGGCCGGACGGGCTCGATGCCTTAAGGGAAACGCAAAAGGATTGACTATATCAACAGGCTGGGCCCAAGCCCGAAATCCTGTTTCTTGAACCAAGCCGGCCAATGGTCTAGACCGGCCACAACAGACTCAACCGATTGAAAACCGGCCTTTCGGCCGAGGGGACGTTTCTTCCATGGATCGCATCAGAATTGTCGGCGGCAACAGGCTTGCCGGAAGCATTCCGATCTCGGGCGCGAAAAATGCCGCGCTGCCGCTGATGATCGCCTCGCTTTTGACCGACGACACGCTGACCCTGGAAAACGTGCCGCACCTGGCCGATGTCGAGCAGCTTATCCGCATCCTCGGCAATCATGGCGTCGACTATTCGGTCAACGGCCGCCGCGAAAAGCAGCAAGAAGGCTATTCGCGCACCATCAATTTTTCCGCCCGCAACATTGTCGACACCACGGCACCCTACGAGCTGGTGTCGAAGATGCGCGCGTCTTTCTGGGTGATCGGGCCGCTGCTTGCCCGTATGGGCGAGGCCAAGGTCTCGCTGCCCGGCGGCTGCGCCATCGGCACGCGCCCAGTCGATCTTTTCCTGGAAGGCCTTCAGGTGCTTGGCGCCGATATCGACGTCGACACCGGCTATGTCATCGCCAAGACCAGGAATGGCCGTCTTGTCGGCAACCGCTACGTCTTCCCGAAAGTATCGGTCGGTGCCACCCATGTGCTGATGATGGCGGCTTCGCTGGCCAAAGGCGAGACGGTGCTCGAAAACGCCGCCCGCGAGCCCGAGATCGTCAACCTCGCCGATTGCCTCAACGCCATGGGCGCCAGGATTTCCGGCGCCGGCACCGCGACCATCACCATCGACGGCGTTGAAGCGCTGTCGGGTGCGCGCGTCCGGGTGATACCCGACCGCATCGAGACCGGCACCTATGCGATGGCCGTCGCGATGACCGGCGGCGACGTCGTGCTCGAAGGCGCGCGCGCGGACCTGCTGCAGACCGCGCTCGACGTGATTTCCCAGACGGGTGCCGAGATCACGCAGACCAATTCCGGCATCCGCGTCAGGCGCAACGGCGCCGGCATTGCGCCGGTCGACGTGGCGACGGCGCCCTTCCCGGCGTTCCCGACCGATTTGCAGGCGCAGTTCATGGGCCTGATGACCATGGCCAAGGGCAAATCGCGCATCACCGAGACGATCTTCGAGAACCGCTTCATGCACGTGCAGGAGCTTGCCCGGCTCGGCGCCCACATCACGCTTTCCGGCCAGACGGCGATCGTCGACGGCGTCTCGAAGCTGAAGGGCGCCCCGGTCATGGCGACCGACCTCCGCGCCTCGGTGTCGCTGGTCATCGCCGGCCTGGCGGCCGAAGGCGAGACCACGGTCAACCGCGTCTACCATCTCGACCGCGGCTTCGAGCGGCTGGAAGAAAAGCTGTCCGGCTGCGGCGCGGTGATCGAGCGGATTTCCGGCTAGGCGATTTCGCAAGGTTTGCGGCGCGGTTGCGCGGACCGAAAAGACCGCCTAACAGAAGGTTGAATTGTCAACTTTCAGGTGTGAAATCCGCATGGCTCTCAAGCTTGTCGCGCTCGACGATCAGGATCTGAGCATCGTCTCGGCCCATGTCCAGGACGCGGTGCTGAAGGTCGGCGACCTCGAATACATGCCGGCGGCCAAGCGCTTCGTGGTGACCATGAACCGCTTCGTCTGGGAGGCGAAATCGGGCCTGTTCCGCCAGCACAATGAGCGGCGGCAAAGTGTGCTGCATTTCGACCGGGTGCTGGGCGCCAAGACCAGCGGCATTGCCCGCGACAAGCCCGATGAGGTGCTGTCGCTGCTGGCGATCAGCTTTCTCGCCCTCGACAAGCCGGCCGGCATTGTCGAGCTGATCTTTTCAGGCGGTGGCGCGATCATGCTCGATGTCGAGTGCATCGAGGCGCGGCTCGCCGACATCGGCGGTGCCTGGGAAGCGACCTCGCGCCCCTTCCACAGAGCCTGAGCAGCGCAAGATGGCCATCACCCTTCGCCTGTCCGATGCCGATTTCGAGCAGCGTTTTGCCGCGTTCCTTTTGACCAAGCGGGAAGTCTCGGCTGATGTCGATGCCGTGGTGCGCGAGATCATCGCACGAGTGCGCGCCGAGGGCGACGCGGCGCTGGTCGACTACACGCAAAAATTCGGCGGCGGCGACCTGATCAAGCTCGGCATTGCCGTCTCCGAGGATGACATTGCCAAGGCGTACGACGCAGCGGATCCGCAGACGATCGAAGCGCTGAAATTCGCGCGCGAGCGCATCCGCGCCCATCACCAGCGGCAACTGCCGCAGGATGACCGCTATACGGACGCCGCCGGCGTCGAGCTCGGCTCGCGCTGGACGGCGGTCGAAGCGGTCGGGCTCTATGTGCCGGGCGGCACGGCGAGCTACCCGAGCTCGGTGCTGATGAACGCCATCCCAGCCAAGGTCGCCGGCGTCGAGCGCATCGCCATGGTTGTGCCTGCCTCCGGCGGCGGGGTGCCGCCGCTGGTGCTGGTGGCCGCCGACCTCGCCGGCGTCTCCGAAATCTACCGCGTCGGCGGCGCGCAGGCGATCGCGGCGCTGGCCTATGGCACCGAGACGATAAAGCCGGTCGCCAAGATCGTCGGCCCCGGCAATGCCTATGTCGCCGCGGCCAAGCGCCAGGTCTTCGGCACGGTCGGCATCGACATGATCGCCGGGCCTTCGGAAGTGCTTGTCGTGGCCGACGGCAGCAACGATCCGGACTGGATCGCCGCCGACCTGCTTGCCCAGGCCGAGCATGACGTGTCGGCGCAGTCGATCCTGATCACCGACGATCCCGCCTTTGGCGCGGCGGTCGAACAGGCGGTCGAGCGCCAGTTGAAAAGCCTGCCGCGCGCCGAGACGGCGGCGGCGAGCTGGCGCGATTTCGGCGCCATCATCCTCGTTCCCCAAATCGAGGCAGCACTGCCGCTGGTCGACCGCATCGCGGCCGAACATGTCGAGCTTGCGATCGACGAGCCGGAAGCCTTCCTGGCGCGGATGCGCAATGCAGGTGCTGTTTTTCTCGGCCGCCACACGCCGGAAGCGATTGGCGACTATGTCGGCGGCTCCAACCACGTGCTGCCGACGGCGCGCTCGGCGCGCTTCTCATCCGGGCTGTCGGTGCTCGATTTTGTCAAGCGCACCTCGATCCTGAAGCTCGGGCCGGAGCAGTTGCGGGCGCTGGCGCCGGCGGCCATCGCGCTGGCCAAGGCGGAAGGCCTCGACGCGCATGGACGCTCCGTCGCCATACGGCTGAACATGTAGACTGACATGTCCGACTACGATCGAACCCATGGCAGGCTGATCGATGTCGAACTCGACGAATCGATCGGCCGTTCGACGCCCGATGTCGAGCATGAGCGGGCGGTGGCGATCTTCGACCTCATCGAGGAGAACCGCTTCCAGCCGGTCAATGACGACGGCGCCGGGCCTTACCGGCTAAAACTGTCGCTGGCCGAATCCCGCCTGGTCTTCGCGGTGACGCGCGAGGACGGCACGGCGGTCGTCACCCACATCCTGTCGCTGACGCCGCTCAGGCGCATCGTCAAGGACTATTACATGATTTGCGAAAGCTACTACGACGCCATCCGCACCTCGACCCCCAGCCAGATCGAGGCGATCGACATGGGCCGGCGCGGCCTGCACAACGATGGCTCGCAGACTTTGATGGACCGGCTGGCCGGCAAGATCGATATCGATTTCGACACGGCGCGCCGGCTGTTCACGCTGGTCTGCGTGCTGCACTGGCGAGGCTGAACTGCCAGCCCCTCTGCCCCGCTCGATCCTGCCCCGCTCGATCCTGTTTGTCTGCGGCATGAACGCCGTGCGCTCGCCGATGGCCGAGATGCTGGCGCGCCAAATGCTTCCGGCGACCACTTTCGTGGCGTCGGCCGGGGTGCGCGGCGGCGAACGCGACCCATTCGTCGACGCCGTGCTGGCCGAGGACGGGCTTTCGCTGGGTGGACGACACCCGAGGACACTGGACGATCTTGAGGACGACTATTTCGACCTGATCGTCACGCTGTCGCCGGAGGCGCATCACACCGCGCTCGAGCTTACCCGCTCGCTTGCCGTCGACGTCGAATACTGGCCGATGCCGGACCCGACCGGCGTGGGCGGCACGCGTGAGCAGATCATGGCCGCCTATCGTGAAGTGCGCGAACGGCTAAAGGCGCGGATCGGCGGCCGTTTTCTGGCGCCGGAAGCAAAAAAACCGCGCTGATTAAGCATGTTCACAAGCGCACGATTATCATATAGGTTCCGCCCAAATTCCGGCCGGGGCGCTGGGAATCCCCATCCAAGCAAAGGTATCGAATGCCGAAGGAAGAAGTCCTCGAGTTTCCGGGTGTCGTCACGGAATTGTTGCCCAACGCGATGTTCAGGGTGAAGCTCGAAAACGAACACGAGATCATCGCCCACACGGCCGGCCGCATGCGCAAGAACCGCATCCGCGTGCTGACCGGCGACAAGGTCCTGGTCGAGATGACACCATACGACCTGACCAAGGGCCGCATCACCTACCGTTTCAAGTAAGATCGTCAGAGTTCGGCCGGGATCGCGATGAGCATTTTGCAGAAGCTCGTGCTTGCCTCGGGTTCGCCGCGCCGGATCGAGCTGTTGCAGCAGGCCGGCATCGAGCCGGATCGCGTGCTGCCGGCCGGTGTCGACGAGACGCCGCTGCGCGCCGAGCATCCGCGCTCGCTGGCCAAGCGCCTGTCGAAGGAAAAGGCCGAGAAGGCGCTGGGCTCACTGCAGACGGAAGAGGACTATGCGCCCAGCTTCGTGCTGGCCGCCGACACGGTGGTCGCCGTCGGCCGGCGCATCCTGCCCAAGGCCGAAACGTTCGACGACGTCGCCAATTGCCTCGGGCTGCTGTCCGGCCGTTCGCACCGGGTCTATTCCGGCATCTGCCTGATCACGCCGGCCGGCAAGCTGCGCCAGCGGCTGGTCGAGACCAGGGTGCGTTTCAAGCGGTTGCCGCGCGCCGAGATCGACGCCTATGTGGCCTCGGGAGAATGGCGAGGCAAGGCCGGCGGCTATGCCGTCCAGGGGCTGGCCGGCGCCTTCGTCGTCAAGCTTGTCGGCTCCTACACCAACGTCGTCGGCCTGCCGCTCTATGAGACGGTGGCGCTTCTGACTGGCGAGGGGTTCAAGGTGCACGCCAACTGGCAGTCAGTTCGGCCATGAGTTTCGGGGTGGCCATGAGTTTCGGAGCGGCTATAAGTTCGGGGCGGCCATGAGCTCGGACGACAAAGTCACGCCGCTGCGCCCCAAGCGGCCATGCCCCGAATGCGGCAAGCCGTCGGCGCGCGAGACCTATCCATTCTGCTCGACACGCTGCAAGGACATCGACCTCAACCGCTGGCTCAAGGGCGCCTACGTCATTTCGGCCCGCGACGACGAGGACGAAACGGACGGTGACCCTCCCAAATGAGGCCCGTTCAGAGCAGTCCGCTGGTCCCGACCGTGGCCCATGAATCAGCCTGTCGAACAACTGCTGGTCTCCCGCTCGAAATCAACGCTTAAGCGCTGGACAGGCCGGATTCCCGTGCTATAACCCACGCGCTTTCAAGGGGCGCCTGCGGCGCTTTCAAGAAATCCGGTGTGCAACACTGCCCGCGTGCCGGAACAGGCCCAGATAGCTCAGTTGGTAGAGCAGCGGACTGAAAATCCGCGTGTCGGTGGTTCGAATCCGCCTCTGGGCACCAATTTTTCCCAAATAAATTCAGAAACTTATGAAAAAGCTGTGGTTCGGGATGAACTTCGAGCAGCGTGACTTTGATCTCCGGCTTGCACCGGCTGCAATCGAACTCCAGCTTTAGCGGACCGAACCCGCCGCCATACACCATCGTCAGGTCGGCCGAACGGCAATAGCGGACATTGCCGCAACTGCATTCCGCCTTGATGAGCATATTGTGCCGGGCCTTTCCCAGCGTGTCGATCGGATCGTGCGCCATAAGGTGGAGGCCGGCGCTCCCTCCGGCAAACCTTGGGGAACCTGGCCGGTCCGAGCACGTTGTGTCCGGTCAGCCCGGGTTACTCATGCAACAACTCCTCCAAGAATTCGGCCATCCGACATACGTCCCGTTTCCGGTTATTGCGGCCAGGCTTCTACTGGCGTCGATCTTCGGTGCTGCGATCGGTTTCGAACGCGAATGGCGAAATCGGCCTGCTGGCCTTCGCACCCATATCCTGATCTGCGTGGCAGCGGCTACTTTCGGTATTCTGACGATTGAAATCGTTCACGCGCCGATGTTTCTGCAGGAATCGGTGAAGGTGGATCCGATTCGTGTTGTCGAAGCGGTTACCGCTGGCGTCGCGTTCCTTGCCGCCGGATCGATTTTGTTTTCGAGAGGCGAGATCCACGGGCTGACGACCGGTGCAGGCATGTGGCTGTCCGGCGCAATTGGCGTGGCGTGCGGGCTCGGTCTGTGGCAGGTGGCGGCCCTCGGCACGCTTTTGGTGCTTGTCGTGGCAGGCCTTCTTTATAGTTTGGCAGCCAAGTCCGGGATTGGCGAGAGCACCGAACAAGGAAAGCCCATGTCGGAAGAAGATAAGTCCAAGCGGCGCAAAGGCTGAGGGCAACGCCCCGCGTGCAAAGGACGAACCGCGGCGTGCGTGACGGATCCCAAGCTGGCCCCTGGCGCGTCATATCCCTCGCTGCCTGGAGAAATTTGACCCCGGAGGTGGTTCGATTCCACCTCAGGGCACCATTTTCCAACACAGCCGGCCTCGCCCGACGAAACATCTTTGCTCGCTTTGGGCCGATGACGGATTTGATTTGCTTGGTGATCCCCTATCCTTAGGGCAAACTACCTCTGGGCTCTAGGAGGAGAAATGAGAGCACGCGCAGCAACGGTTGGAGATCTGGAAGCTCTTTTCCGTGATCTGTCCAAGCGGATATCGGACGAGTACGCCGCGGCCGGCAAGGACAGCAAGATCGCGTACGACAATCTGATGATGAATTTGAAAGAGGGCCGTGCTCATGCGCTTGTCCAGGGTGAAAAGACCGTGGCGATCATCGCGTGGCACGAGCATAGCGACGCCGCCGATACGCTATTCGCCGCACAGGAGGATTTCTTCAGCGCCGCAACGGTTCGCTTCTGTAAGCGGCACATTCGCCATATCCAGGCGCTCGCCGGTAACCTCCCCATTCACTCGCGCAGCTGGCTCCAGAGACCGGATGTCGCAAAATGGTTTCGAATAATCGGCTATGTCGAGCGAGGCCAGGAGAATGGCGCCAACCTGTTCGAACTACCGCCGGCTCGCGCCGAATAACAAACGCTACCTTGGAGATCCGGTGGCGACGCGCTCACAGCGGCGCGCGGATGGTTGAATCCAACTGAAGTGTGATTTTGCAATTCGCAGCTGTTGCCTTAGCCGAAAAGGCCCGCCGCTCCATTTGCGAAGCGGCGAGGCCCCATACTCGGGGACGATGCCGGGGTGTTACCCGGCATTGCCTACGGTGCAATTCAGGTGCCAGACATGTTGACCCATAATGGGTCACCGCATCCGGGAAGCGCGAACGACCTTCCGCGATCACACCACTGCCATCGCTTGCCACGCCTGCTATATTCCCTTGCGGTGGACCTGATTTCCGCCTGGCCGGCGCCCATCAGGCAAACCTACCCCAACGCCCCCCCAAGTGGCGCCGGCCAATCTTCGCCACCGACATCTCCAGCAAGCCCTGCGAGGGCGAGACTTGCGCGCCACCGTCGCCAGGCCCGATAGTCACCTCGAGCGGACCTCATATCGGGCACACACGGATCTGCGATCGGAAGAGGCGCCCTCGGCGCCGCGTTGGCGCGCCCCGAGCACCTGCGTTTAGGGACGATGCACCGCGAATGCCGCCTGAACGGCACGGTTGACCGTGACCGGCAGGATGGACATGTGGTTTTCGCCGGCATGCAGTTCGAAACCGGCGCTCAGGCCAGGGATCGTGCCGAGACGCTCCGCCATCTGCCGCGCGAATTCGTCGGTGCGCGTCAGCTTCTTGTGCTCCAGGCGCTTTGCCTCATCCGCAGCACCGATCTGGAACGGCGCCAGCTTTTCCGTCTCGTATTCGCCGGCCGACAGCATCACCTGCGTCATCAAGCCATCCGGCACGGCGGCTTCGAACGCCTGGAGAAAGCGGTCGATGAGGCGATCCTCCCAATAGATGGCCGGGCTGGCAGCAATCCAGGTCTGGAAGGCGAGAGGGCGAGTGAACAGGGCATAGAGCGCGAACAGCCCGCCAAAGGAGTGGCCGTAAAGCGCCTGCCGGCTGCTGTCGATCCTGGTGCGGTTCGCCACCCACGGCTTCAATTCGTCCTCGATGAAGGCAAGGAATTCTTCCGCCCCGCCGGTCCTGACCTCGGGGCCACCATCATGGAACGGCGGATAGGTATTGCCCGGCGGCGGTCCGAGATCCCATGACCGCCTGAGCGGGTCGTAGGCGCCCGCCACGGGATAGCCGATGGCGACGATGATCCCCTCCTCGACATTGGTGCCGAGCGGGTAACCCGCCGGGGCGCGCATGGCATCGACGGCGGTGCCGATCACGGCGTTGCCGTCGGTCATGTAGAGCACTGGCCAGCCAGCCTGCGGCTCTGGCTTTGCCGGCACATGCAGGAATATCCGGTAGGGATCACCGCCATGCGCGGGAGCCAGATCGTGGACTGTGGTGTCGGCGATCAATGCGGGTGTCGAAATCGGTCGTTCGGACATGGGTGCCTCTTGCGTCGGGATCAGCGGCGGCGCAGCAACCACATCAGCACCGGGCCGCCGATCAGCGTGGCGACGAGCCCGGCCGGAACCTGGCGCGGGAAGATGACGGTGCGGCCGATCCAGTCGGCGGCGACCATGATCAAAGCCCCAACCAGCACCGCGCCGGCGGCTTGCGGCAGCGCACGGGCGAGCCCAAGGCGGCGGGTGAGATGCGGCGCTATCAGGCCGATGAAGGTCAGCGGGCCGACGATCAGCGTCGATGCGGCGGTGAGAGCAGCAACCATCAGCAGTACGAGAAGCCGGGTCTTGGGCACATCGACGCCAAGCGACTGGACGGCGGAGGACCCGAGCGGCAGCATCTCCAGCCAGCGCAGGAAAAGCGGCGCGAGCAGCAACAGGCAAAAAGCGATGGCGCCGGTCAGAAGCGCGGCACCGGCATCGACGCCATAGGTCGAGCCGGTAAGCCAGTTGAGGAGCTTCACGGCGCGCGGGTCGCCGGTGGCGGTCAGCACGAGGATCAGCGCATCGAACAGCGCCGTCAGGGCCACGCCGGCCAACAGCAGGCGCTCCGGCGCATAGGCGGCGCGTCGCCCCATCGCCAGCGTCACCAGCAGAGCGGCGAAGGCGCCGACGGTCGCCGCCGCGGTCTGGGCCGGGCGGCCTGCATCGGCGAGCGAAAACAGCGCCACCATCATGCCGAGCGCCGCACCGGCGCTGATGCCGAGCACCTCGGGACTGGCCATCGGATTGCCGGTCAGCCGCTGCATCATCAGCCCGGCAAGCGCCAGCATAGCGCCGGCTGCCAGCGCGGCGGACACGCGGGGCCAGCGCCACGACAACAAGGGCTGCAACTGGTCGCCGAAGGCGAACGTCCAACCGTCCGGCCCCGGTCCATAGAGCAAGGCCAGCCCAAGCAACAGAAGCAGGGACAGGCCAATCGTCGCCAGCACTAGGCCGGGCCGGCCTGTTCTGGGCAGGCGCTCCTCGGTGAGCGCCGGAATCTCCAGGCCAAGCGCCAGGCGTGGCAGCAGCCACAGCAGCAGCGGTGCGCCGAGAAGGGCTGTGATCGCGCCGGTCGGCAGCAGGTCGCCCTGCGCCCCGGTCGCCAATTGCACCGCCTGGTCGGCGGCCCACAGAAGCGCTGCACCTATGAGCGGCGCCATGACCAGCCGCTGGCTCAGCCGGCGCGCACCGCCGATGCGGGCAAGGGACGCCGCCGCCAGGCCGACGAAGCCGACCACGCCGACGGCAGCGACGACGAAAGCGATGAGTGCGACGGAAGCAGCCAGCCCAGCGAAACGATACACGCCAAGCGGAACGCCGAGGCTGCGCGCGCCTTCATCGTCGAGGCCAAGCAGGGTGAGCGGCCGCACCATGAGGCCGATCGCCAAAGCCGCAGCGCCGATGCGCGGCAACAGCCAAAGCGTCGTCGTCCAGTCTTGCTGGCCGAGCGAACCGGCGCCCCAGATAAACAGGCTGGTCAGCCATTCGTGCCGCAGCACGATGAGGGCTGCTCCAACCGCGCCGGCATAGAGACTGACGACCAGCCCTGCCAGCACGACGGAAAGCGGCGACAGGCCCTTATGCCAGGACAGGGCAAAGACGGCCGATATGGCGACAAAAGCGCCGGCAAGCCCCACCCATTCGCGGCCATAGGCAAGCAGGGAGGGTGCCAGAAGCGTCGCCAAGGCCAGAGCCAGATAGGCGCCGGGCCGAGACGCCGACGGTTTCCGGCGAGGCCAGCGGGTTGCGCAAGACCTGCTGCAGAACGGTTCCGGCTAGGCCAAGGGCGGCACCGCACAAAAGGCTGACCGCAAGCCTGGGCAGAAAGGCATAATGGACGAGAACCTGCCGCATGTCCTCGATATCGGGAGCGGTGAGCGTTTGCAGCCAAAGTGCCCAAGGCAGCTGCACGGTGAGATTGGAGATAGTTGCCGCAACCGCTGCCGCCGACAGCACCGCACAGAGCAGGATCGCGGCCACCGGCTGTTTGCCCAACATGCGGCGCGACCCTCTCCGGCCAGCCAGTCTGCCGTCTTCCGCCAAGGCTGCTGCGTCCTTAGCCACGGGCAGCTTCCCCAGTCATCGCCTTGGCCAGGACGCGGGCAAAACGGGTGGCGGACGGCAGCGCGCCGAACATCAGGACGGCGGGAAGACGCATGATCGAGCGGTTGCGCACGAAGGGCATCGCATTCCAGACCGGGCTTTCGGTCAGCGTGCCGCCGGCGCCCTCGGGCAAGGGTTCGAGATAGGCAAGGCGCGCGTCGCTCGACGTCGCCAGGCCGTCGATGCCGACGGTCGAAAACCCCCAATAATTGGTCTGGCCCGCCCAGGCATTGCGCAGTCCGATACGGTCGAACACCTCTTGAAACAGGCTTTTCCTGCCGTAGACGCGCACATTGCGCGGATCCAAGAAGCTGACGACATAGATCGGCCGCGCCGAAAGCGGCGCCAGTTCCCGGCGAACCTCTGAAAAATACGCATCCGTCGCCGCGATCAGCGCTTCACCTTCCCTTTCCTTGGCGACAAGCCTGGCCAGTTGGCGGGTTGCCTCGACGGCGCGCTGATAGGGCTGTCCCGCTTCGGTATAGAGCCCAATCGTCGTCACCGGCGCCACGCGTTCGAGCAGCGGCTTGATGCCGTCGAGATACGGCATGGACAGGATGATGTCCGGGGCAAGCTGCTGCAGCAGTTCGAGATTCGGTTCCAGCAATGTGCCGACATCGGCGATCTCCGGCGGCAGCGGCGGTTCGACCACCCAGTTCTCCCAGACATCGCGACCGGCAATGGCCACCGGATTAACGCCGAGCGTGAGCAAGGTCTCGGCGAGCCCGTCATCCAGGCAGACGATGCGCAGCGGTTTCGCCTCGACCGTCGAGGGCGCAACGCCGGCGAAGGGCAGCGCGAAAAGCCCGAGCGCCGCGCGCCGGGTCATTCGGTTGCGAGGGCGGATGGCCGTCTGGATGTGACGCTCAAGCACGGTCCCTGGTCTCTCCCTTCAAACGCGGTGTGGGCATTTCCGGAATTTGGCTGCCGGCGGTCGATACCGGTTGACTATGAAACATGACTTTATAGTCAACATTGAAGATGACTAAAAGAGTCAACATTTATTGTGCCGGCCGAATCGATGCCGCGCGCTTCGCAGACAGTGAGGGATGATCGAGATGGGGTTGAGCGCATATCGTGCGGCAGGTCGGCGAAACAGTATTCCAAGCCAAGGCGCCCTGATCGCTGCGACATGCCTCTCGACCCTGCTCTGCACCCAGGCCTTCGCGCAGGAAAATACGGTCGAGCTCAACCCGATCAATATCGAGGGACAGACCGACAGCCCGATCGGCCCGGATGACGGCTATATCGCCAAGAACACCACCACCGGCTCGAAGACCGACACGCCGCTGAGGGAAATTCCGCAGTCGGTGTCGGTGGTGACCCGCAAGCAGCTCGACGACCGCCAGCCCGGGCAGCTTGAGGACGCGCTATCCTATCTTGCCGGCGTCACCACCTCGCCTTGGGGCGTCGACAACCGCTTCGACCAGTGCCTGATCCGCGGTTTCGACCTCTGCACCTCGGCGATCTACCGCGACGGGCTGCCACAGAAGGTGATCGACTTCTCCGGCTTCAAGATCGAGCCCTACGGGCTGGAGCGCGTCGAAGTGCTAAAGGGGCCGTCATCAGTCCTCTATGGCGAGAACGAAGCCGGCGGCATGGTCAACGCCATCAGCAAGCGGCCGACGGACACGCCGATCTATGACGGCTTCCTCAGCTATGGCAGCTTCGACACGGTCGAGGCCGGGCTCGACATCGGCGGGCCGGTCGACGACGCCGGCGTGTGGTCCTACCGGCTGACCGGGCTGGTGCGCAACGGCGCGATCGAAACCGACTATTCGCGCAACGACCGCATCTTCGTCGCACCGGCGCTGACATGGCAGCCGGACGCGCAGACCTCGCTCACCATCCTCGCCAACTACCAGTGGGACAGGCTGGCGCCCGGTCAGTTCCTTCCCGTGGGCTACGGCCTGCCGCGCAGCTTCTTCACCGGCTCGCCTGACTTCGACCGCTTCGACGCCAACCACGGCTCGATCGGCTACCAGTTCAGTCACGAGTTCGACGACCATTGGACGGTGCGGCAGAACCTGCGCTACTCCCAGCAGGATACCGACTACCGGCAACTCTATTTTGGAGACTGGCTCGGCGGCCCGGCGATGATCGACGACCACACGATGGCGCGCACCCTGTTCACGGTGGACGAGACGGCACGGCTGTTCAGCGTCGACAACCAGGCCGAATACAAGGCTGACTTCGGGCTGGTCGAAAACAAGCTGCTGTTCGGTCTCGATTACAACAGGCAGTCCGTCGATGGTATAAACCACTATGGGCAAGGGCCAGTCCTCGACATCCTGAACCCGGATTACTCGATCCCGATCACGCCACCCCCCGGCATCCTTGTGGATCGCGTGGAGACGATCGGACAGGTCGGCCTCTATGCGCAGAACCAGTCCAGGATCGCCGACCACTGGGTGCTGACTTTCGGCGGCCGACAGGCCTGGATCGACCACACCAATGAGGACCGCAGCGGCAACGGGGGCAGCTACGACCAGAACGACCATGCCTTCACCGGCAATGCCGGCGTCGGTTATCTTTTCGACAATGGCCTGACGCCCTATGCCAGTTATGCCGAATCCTTCACCACCAATATCGGCCAGTCCCAGTCCGGAGACGCGTTCCAGCCTTCGTTGGGAAAGCAATACGAAG
This sequence comes from Mesorhizobium sp. M6A.T.Ce.TU.002.03.1.1, assembly GCF_003997275.1. Lineage (NCBI taxonomy): Bacteria > Pseudomonadati > Pseudomonadota > Alphaproteobacteria > Hyphomicrobiales > Phyllobacteriaceae > Mesorhizobium > Mesorhizobium sp. M6A.T.Ce.TU.002.03.1.1. The sequence goes on along the minus strand of NZ_RZTI01000001.1, from coordinate 145,055 downwards.
TCGGCGTGAAGTACGAACCGAGCTTCTTCCCCGGTTTCATCACTGCTTCGCTGTTCGACCTGCGCAAGACCAATGTCGTGACCTCCATCGGTCAGTTTCAAGTTCAAACCGGAGAAGTCCGGCATCGCGGCCTCGAGATCGAGGCCAATGCCGACCTCGCGTCCGGCCTGAGCATGACTGCGGCCTACACCTATCTCGACGCCGAGATAACCAAGGATGCCCCCGCCGTCGTCGGCAACCGCCCGTCGCTGGTGCCTGAACATCAGGCGTCGCTGTGGGCCAATTACGAGGTCGGCAACGGTATGCTTGAGGGCTTGAGCGTCGGCGCCGGCGTGCGTTACATCGGCGCAAGCTTCGGCGACAACGCGAACGCAACCAACGTGCCCGGCCACACGCTGGTCGATGCGGCACTGCGCTACCAGAAGAACGGCTGGCAGGCCGCGATCAATGTCTCCAACCTGTTCGACAAGACCTACTACTCGACTTGCTATAGGGCCGGCAGCAATGAAGACCTCAGCTGCATCTATGGCGAAGGCCGCGTCATCAAGGGCAGCCTCAGCATGAGGTTCTAGGGGCAGCGGCGGCGGCCTCCAGCATCATTTTTCCTCCATGAACGCATTGCATGCTGAAACGGCTCCGACCTGCGATTCCAGCCGGGCAGATCGCCTGGAACGGCAGGACGACCCGACATAAATCCAAAAAACCGGTAGCAAGCCGCCGCCAGAAAGTGTTGAAGACCGTGCCGATCGTATTCCACGCGGCGCGATCCAGTTGCGCTCGGCAAGGCTTGATGATTTGTTGCCGCTTCAAGGAGAATGAATGATGCGCGAGCCTGTCGGTCAAGACGAATATGGGTCGGCCAACCCCTTCGACCCGGACGACCTGTCGACGTTGAACGCAATGGGTCCGGGTGTGGCCAGCAACGATTTCGAGAAATACGCGGTCGCCGTGATCATCGTGTTCGGCGCCCTTATCATCGGTGGGCTGATGGCCGCATCCCTGGCCTTGGGGCACCGCAACGGCTTCCTGTACGCGCTTGGCGGCGCCACCGCGGCGTGGATATCCGGAAATGCGCTTCTGCTCGATCGGCCGCGTATCTATGCCTTGTTCGTCGGCGTGGCGGCGGTGATGCTGATTGCGTCCACCGTCACCTTGGTCATCTGACGGGTCTGCCGATATTCAGGTGATGCCGGCCTGACCTGAATCTCAACAGACCCCGGGGCGCACGAAACCTAATATCCGATTGCCTCGCCGGATGCGGCGCGGCTATCGATAGCGCCATTGTAGCGGGCGCCGCCGCCCTTTTCGATCTCGGCTAGGCTCTTGCCGCCGACCAGGATGCCGGCCGCCTGGCCCCAGGTCGCCTCGGTGACATCGAGGCGGTAGCCCATGCCGGCAAGCATTTTTTCGGTGTCCGGCGACAGGCCAAACGGCTCGATGTAGACCGTGTCGGGCAGCCACTGGTGGTGGATGCGCGGCGCGTCGATCGCCTCCTGGATGTTCATGCCATGATCGACGACATTGACGATCGCTTCTAGCGTGATGGTGATGATGCGCGAGCCGCCGGGGCTGCCGATGACCATGAACGGCTTGCCGTCTTTGGCGACGATGGTCGGGCTCATCGACGACAACGGCGTCTTTCTCGGCTCGATCGCATTCGCCTCACCCTGGACGAGGCCGTAGAGGTTGGGCACGCCCGGTTTCTGGGTAAAGTCGTCCATCTCGTTGTTGAGCAGGATGCCGGTGCCGTCGGCGACAACGGCGGCGCCGAACGAGCCGTTCAGCGTATAGGTCACCGCGACGGCGTTGCCGTCATTGTCGACGATCGAATAATGCGTCGTTTCCTGGCTCTCGCCAAAACCCTCCGGCATCAATTCCTGCGACACGCCAGCCCGGAACGGATCGATCTTTTCGCGGATTTCTTTCGCATAGTTCTTGTCGAGCAGCTTTTCGACCGGATTGTCGACGAAGTCGGGGTCGCCGAGCGCCGAGTTGCGATCGACATAGGCATAGCGCATCGCCTCGACCATGACTTTGACGGTTTCGGCGGAACCGGCGCCGAGATAGGACAGCGGGTAACCTTCCAGCACGTTGAGGATCTCGCAGATGATGACGCCGCCCGAGCTCGGCGGCGGCGAGGAGGTGATCTCGTAGCCACGGTAGTTGCAGGTCACCGGCTCGAGCTCGCGGACCGCGTAGGTTTCGAAATCCGCCTTGGCCAGAATGCCGCCCTTCTCCGCGCTCGCCCTAACGATGCCGTCGGCGATCGGTCCTTTGTAGAAGGCATCGCGACCTTGCTCCGAAATGGCTGAAAGCGACGCGGCGAGGTCGGCCTGAACAAGGCGCTCGCCGATGGCATACGGCTTGCCGTCCGGCTTCAGGAAGATGGCAGCGGCCGCTGGGTCCTTGGCCAGCCGCTCGGCGCCGCCTTCGAGCGAGGCGACATCGCCCTGCTCTAGCACGAAGCCGTCCTTGGCATAGCCGATCGCCGGCGCCATCAGGTCCTGCCGCGTCAGCGTGCCGTACTTCTCCCGTGCCATCTCGAAGCCGGCCACCGAGCCCGGCACGCCGACCGCGAGATAGCCGTCCAGGCTGGCGCCCTTCACCGGCTTGCCATCCTTGTCGAGATACATGGTCTTCGTCGAGGCGAGCGGCGCACGCTCGCGGAAATCGAGGAACGTCGAGCGGCCGTCCTTGAAGCGGACGGTCATGAAGCCGCCGCCGCCGATATTGCCGGCGTTCGGGTAGACCACGGCCAGTGCGTAGCCGACGGCGACCGCCGCATCGACGGCGTTGCCGCCTTTCTTCAGCACCTCGACGCCGACTTCCGACGCAAGATGCTGGGCGGTCACCACCATGCCATGCTCGCCCTTCGCCGGCTGTGGCGAGGCGGCGAATGCGGCCACCAGCGGCGCAAAGGTCAAGGTGAGGGAAAGACTGACGGCGATCAACGTTCGGCGGGTGTGGTGCATGGCCGTTCTCCGAGGGGCGTTGGATGTGCCTAGAAGACCCTGTCGGAGGGGTTGAGTCTACTGCCAATGGTAGAAAGATTCCGGAGGCCTTCGCGCGCTTTGCCGGTCCGCTTCGTAAAGCGCCGTTGCGCTCTTCGGCTGATGTTACCGCATGGATCCTAGAGCGGTTCACGGCTTGATGGAATCGAAGGGGATTCCAGATTTGTGGGTTTTGTGATTCAAGATGCTGGCTGGAGTGGAGGCCAGCATCTGATGACTCGACCCCTTTCCAATGATCTTCGCGAGCGGGTGGTGGCGGCGGTTTTGAGTGGTGAAAGCCGCCGGTCTGCCGCCAAACGGTTCGGCATTTCGGCTTCGGCGGCGGTGAAGCTGTTGCAGCGCCATGAGGCAACCGGCTCGGTGGCACCGGGCAAGATGGGCGGACATCGCAAGAGGGTGCTGGAGCCGCACCGTGCCTTCATCGAGGCGCGTATGCGCGAGACGCCGCATCTGACGCTGCACGGTCTGAAGGATGAGTTGGCCGGGCGCGGAGTCAAGGTCTCGCACAATGCGGTGTGGCTGTTCCTGCGCCGCGAGGGCCTGAGCTTCAAAAAAAACGCTGTTCGCCCTTGAGCAGGCGCGTGCTGATATCGCCCGCAGGCGCCAACGATGGCGATCCTGGCAGGCCAACCTCGATCCGCAGTGCCTGGTCTTCATCGATGAGACCTGGATCAAGACCAACATGGCTCCGCTGCGAGGTTGGGGGCCGAAGGGCAAACGGCTGCGCGGCCTGGCTCCGCACGGCCACTGGCGCACATTGACCTTCCTCGGCGCGCTGCGCTGCGATCGGCTCGCGGCACCTTGTGTCTTCGACGGCCCGATCAACGGTCAATGCTTCCGCGCCTATGTCGAGCAGCAGCTCATCGCCGTGCTAAAGCCCGGCGACATCGTCGTCATGGATAATCTGGGAAGTCATAAGTCGGCGGCCATCAGGCAGATGATCAAGGCTGCCGGCGCCAGGCTTTGGTATCTGCCGCCCTACTCTCCGGACCTCAACCCGATCGAGCAGGCCTTCGCCAAGATCAAACACTGGATGCGTCAGGCTCAGAAACGCACCATCGAGGACACTTGGCGACACATCGGCCATCTCGTCGCAACGATCGAACCCGGCGAATGCAAGAACTACTTCGCAAACGCCGGGTACGCTTCCGTCAAAACGTGAAAGACTCTAGGGTCTCCGCGACGTCGCTTCGCTCCTGCTCCGCCCTAGGGTCCACGCCGTAACATCTCAGTGTCGCAGCGTTGATGGCAAGCCCCATGCTTCACGCTTCAGCCGTTTTGTTCTTGCTTTGTGCCGACAGTTATGCTACAAATTCAATTACGGTGCTGATTTGCGCCGCGACCCGCATTAGGCGGGTTTTCGTTTTCAGACCGACCCCGAATATCAAACAATCCCACCGCTGCCACCCGCAACCGCCGGCCGTTCCGCCGCGACCTTGGCCCGGTAGCCGGCCGCCCGGTAGGCGGCAACCGGATCGATGGCGCCGCCCGTGTTCAGCCGCGCCATGGCGAGGATCGGCTCGACATCGGTGCGATAGGCGGCTTTCAGCGTCTGCGTCGCCATCAGCGCGTCGTTAGCGTCCTGATAGCCTTCCAGTGCCTTGCGATCGACCAGCAGCGCTTGCGCATAGGCGCGCTGCACCTCGATCGCCGACAGCATCAGGCTTTCGATCGGATCGGTGACATTGTGGCTCTGGTCGAGCATGTGGGCCGGATCAAAACCTTCGGCACCGGAAAGCTCCGCATCGACCAGCTCGTTGAAGACGAGGAACAGCCGATAAGGATCGATCGAGCCGGCGTCGAGATCGTCGTCGCCATATTTCGAATCGTTGAAATGGAAGCCGCCGAGTTTCTTGAACTGGATCAGCCGCGACACGATCATCTCAATGTTGACGTTGGGCGCATGGTGGCCGAGGTCGACCAGGCAGAAGGCCTTGTCGCCGAGCTCTTTGGCGATGATGTAGTTGGTGCCCCAATCCTGCACGACGGTGGAATAGAAAGCCGGCTCGTACATCTTGTGCTCGGTGAACAGCTTCCAGTCGTCCGGCAGTCCAGCGTAGATCTCCTTCATAGCGTCGAGATAGCGTTCGAACGCCTTGGCGAAATTGACCTGGCCGGGGAAATTCGAGCCGTCGCCGATCCATACCGTCAGTGCCTTGGAGCCCAGCGTCTTGCCGATCTCGATGCATTCGAGATTGTGCTCGACCGCCTGCCGGCGCGTTGCGGCATCGGCATTCGACAGCGAGCCGAATTTGTAGGAAAGCTCCTGGTCTCGGGCGTCGGAAAACGTGTTCGAATTCATCGCGTCGAAGCCGAGGCCGAAGCGGGAGGCCGCCTGTTTCAGCCGGTTCGGATCGGCCTTATCCCACGGAATGTGCAGCGAGACGGTCGGCGTCGCCTGCGTCAACTGCCGGATGACGGCGCAATCCTCGATCTTGTCGAAAATGTCGCGCGGCTCGCCGGCGCCGGGAAAGCGGGCAAAGCGAGTGCCGCCGGTGCCGACGCCCCAGGACGGGATCGCCACGGCGAATTTTTCGACCTTGTCTCTGATAGAGTCGATGGCGATGCCGCGGCGGTCGAGGCGCTCGCCGAGCGAGCCATAATCGCGCTTGAGGTCGGCTTCGCGCGCGGCATTGTCCTTGTCGACGATATCGGCGGAGATGATGGTTTCGGACACTGCGTTTCCTCCCAAATGCGTTCGGTTGGCGCTGCCCCTCATCCGCCTGCCGGCACCTTCTCCCCGTATGGAGACGGGGAGAAGGTGAAGCTCCGCCGCTGGCGACCCCTCCCCGTTCTTCACGGGGAGAGGGTAAGGGTGAGGGGCAGCGCCGCCTTCAAACTATTAGCGCGTAAAGCTCTGCGCGTTGCCCGCGTCGACATTGACGATGTTGCCGGTCGACTTGGCCGACATGTCGGAGGCGAAGAAATAGATCGCCTCGGCGATGTCTTCGGGGAACACCGAACGCTTCAGCATCGAGCGCGAGCGATAATGCTCCTCGAGATCGTCGGTCGACATCTTGTAGGCGGCGGCGCGCTGTTCCTTCCACTCGCCGGTCCAGATCTTCGAGCCGCGCAGCACCGCGTCCGGGTTGACGACATTGACCCTGATCTGCGCTTCCGCGCCCTCCAGCGCCAGGCAACGCGCCAGATGGATCTCGGCGGCCTTGGCCGTGCAATAGGCAGCGGCATTGGGCGAGGCTGCAAGGCCGTTCTTGGAGGCGACGAAGACGACGTTGCCGCCGATCTTCTGCGCGCGGAACAACCGGAATGCTTCCCGCGAAACGAGGAAATAGCCGGTCGACAAGATGTCCATGTTCTTGTTCCACAGCGCCAGCGTCGTCTCCTCGATCGGCGCAGAGGTTGCCAGGCCGGCATTCGACACCAGAATATCGATGCCGCCGAACTCGACCGCGGTCTCAGCGAAGCCGGAGATCACCTGGTCTTCAGCGGTGACATTGATGACCAGCGGCCGCACGAAATCCTTGCCATAAGCTTGGGCCAACTCACCATTGGCGCTGGCAAGGGCGGCTTCGTCGATATCGGCCAGCACGACGCAGGCGCCTTCGCGCAGCAGCCGGTTGGCCGTCGCCCGGCCGATGCCGCCGGCGCCACCGGTGACCAGCGCGATCTGGCCGGCCAAGGCTTTCGGCTTCGGCAGACGCTGCAGCTTTGCCTCTTCGAGCAGCCAATATTCGATGTCGAAAGCCTCCTGGTCGGGCAGGCCGACATAGGCCGACACCGTCGAGGCGCCGCGCATGACATTGATGGCGTTGACGTAGAACTCGCCCGATATGCGCGCCGTCGCCTTGTCGCCGGCGAAGGTGAACATGCCGACGCCGGGCATCAGATAGACCACCGCATTCGGATCGCGCACGGGTGGCGAATCCGCATGCTTGCACCTGTCATAGTAAGCCTGATAGCCAACCCGATACTCCGCCACGTCGTCGTGGAGACGGGCGATGACGGCATCGACATCGGGGTTCTTGGGATCGAACTCGATGACCAGCGGCCGGATCTTGGTGCGCAGGAAATGGTCGGGGCAGGATGTGCCGAGGGCCGCCAGTGGGCGCAAATCCTTCGAATTGACGAATTCGAGCACGGCAGGCGAATCGTCAAAATGGCCAAGCTTGTGGCTCTTCTCCGAGATCAGGCCGCGGATCCGCGGCATCAGCTTTGCCGCCACGGCGCGACGCGCCGGCGCGTCGAGCGATTTGACCACTTCGCCACCGAAGATCGGCTTGCCTTCAGACTTGCGCTCGAACCAGTCGATCGCCTGGTTGATCACCGAGATCGTCGTCTCGTAGCATTCCCGAGGCGTCTCGCCCCAGCTGAACAGGCCATGGCTCGCCAGCACGACACCCTTGGCCTCGGGGTTCTCGATGCAGAATTTTTCCAGCCAGAGGCCAAGCTCGAAGCCCGGACGCTTCCATGGCAACCAGCCGATCGTGTCGCCGAAGATCTCCTTGGTCAGCGCTTGCGAATCCTTGGCGGCGGCGATGGCGATGATCGCGTCGGGATGCATATGGTCGACATAGGGCTTCGGCACGAACGCGTGCAGCGGCGTGTCGATCGAGGCCGCGCGTGGGTTAAGATTAAACGTGCAATGGGGCAGATAGCCGACCATCTCGTCCTCATGCTCGACGCCGCGATAGAGGCCCTTCAACGCGCGCAGCTTGTCCATATAGAGAGTGGCGAAGCCGTCGAGCTTGATCGAGGCGCTGTCGCCTCCCGAGCCCTTGACCCACAGCACTTCCACGTCCTCGCCGGTAAGCGGATCCTTTTGCCAGATCTTGGAGGAGGTGTTGCCGCCGCCATAGTTGGTGACGCGCTTGTCGGAGCCGAGAACATTCGAGCGATAGACGAGACGTTCCGGCTCGCTCATTGCTTGGGCTTTCGCCTCATCCCAAAGATTGGCGAGGCGCGTGCCGGAGCGCTTGTCGAGCATAGGTAATCCTCCCGTGACGTGAGACGCGCAAAACGGTGCGGTCAAGCCACCGCATAGCGGGTCAGCTTTGGTCGAATGTCCTCGGAAGCGGCGGCATTGTCAATCATAAACGATCAAGATTGATCATATTGCACTGCACAATGGAATTATATGATCGGAAATGATTGACACTGCGCGTTTTGGGTGCCTAGATGCTCAGGCAGGGAGGAACCATGCACGAGAAAGAGCGCCACAGGATCATTTTGTCCGCCGTCCAGGAAAAGCCTGTGGTGACGGTGCAGGAAATGGTCGACCTGACGGACTCGTCCGAGGCGACGATCCGGCGTGACATCGCGGCGCTGCATGTGCAAAAGCGCCTGCGCCGCGTGCGCGGCGGCGCCGAGGCAATCTCGCCACCGCAGTTCATCGGCCTTGCCGGACGGCCTTTTTCCGTCAACGAGACGATCAACGCTTCGCAGAAGCGGGCGATCGCGCGGGAAGCCGTGGAGTTGTGCAAGGAAGGCGAGCCGATCATCATCAATGGCGGCACCACCACCTTCCAGATGGTGCATTTCCTGACCGGCCGCCGCATGCCGATCTTCACCAATTCCTTCCCGATCGCCGAGCACCTGCTCAAGCACTCCAAGAACACGGTGATGCTGTCGGGCGGCACCATCTACCGCGAGCAGAACATCATCCTGTCGCCCTTCGACAATGACGTGACGCGCAATTTCTATGCCCGCCGCATGTTCATGGGTGCGCAAGGGCTCGGGCCGTTGGGTCTGATGGAAGGCGATCCGCTGCTGATCCAGGCCGAGCAGAAACTGATCGATCAGGCCGACGAGCTGGTGGTGCTGGTCGATTCGTCGAAGTTCCGCAAACGCTCGAGCCTGATCCTGTGCGGCCTGTCGCGCATCGCCACGGTCATCACCGACGACGGCATCGAGGATCGCGAGGCCAAGATGTTGGAGGCCGCCGGTGTGACGCTGATCGTCGCCCGCACAGCGGCAAGCAATAAGGAAGAATCTTCGCTGCAGGCCTGAGGCCCGCAGCGGCGATGGAATGCAACGCTCAAGGGAGGATATTCGATGAGCTTTCTTAGGAAATTGATGGTTACGGCGGCGTTTTCGGCCGCCATGTTCGTGAATGCCGCCTATGCCGAGAACGTCAAGATCGCGCTGGTGGTCAAGTCGCTCGGCAACGGCTTCTTCGATGCCGCCAACAAGGGCGCCGAAGAGGCGGCCAAGGAACTCGGCGGCGTCGACATCATCTACACCGGCCCGACCAAGGCGACCGCCGAAGCGCAGATCGAAGTGATCAATTCGCTGATCGCCCAGAAGGTCAACGCCATCGCCATTTCGGCCAATGACGCCGACGCGCTGGTTCCGGCGCTGAAGAAGGCGATGGATCGCGGGATCACCGTCATCTCGTGGGATTCTGGCGTCGCTCCGGAAGGCCGCCAGCTCCACCTCAACCCGTCGGACACCAACCTGATCGGCGAGACCATCATCAAGCTTGCCGCCGACTACCTGCCGGAAGGCGGCGATGTCGCCATCCTGTCGGCTTCGTCGACCGCGACCAACCAGAACGCCTGGATCGACGCGGCCAAGAAGGTGCTGCCGGAGAAATTCCCGAAGATCAACGTCGTCGCCACCGTCTATGGCGACGACGACTCGGCCAAGAGCACGGACGAGGCCAAGGGCCTTTTGAAGTCCTATCCGAACCTCAAGGCGATCATCGCACCGACCACGGTCGGCGTTGTCGCCGCCGCCCAGGTGGTGACCGACGCGAACCTGATCGGCAAGGTCAACGTCACCGGCCTGGCGCTGCCGTCGGAGTTCAAGAAGTTCATCGACAATGGCGCCAGCCAAGCGGTTGCGCTGTGGAACCCGATCGACCTCGGTTACTCGGCCGTCTACCTCGCCCATGATTTGGCGGTGAAGAAGGAGGAAGCCAAGCCGGGTGCCACGCTGTCGATCGGCCGCGTCGGCAAGGTCACGCTCGACGATACCAACTCGGCCGCGATGGCTCCGCCCTTCAAGTTCGACAAGTCGAACATCGAAGAGTTCTCCAAGATCTATTGATCCTGGAGCCCTTCAAGCCGGTGCGGCGGGACCTTAGGTCCCGCCGCGCCTTCAAACGAACCTTGCTTCAGGGCTTGATACGACTATGGACACGACAGCCCAACTCAACCCGACGACCGAGCAGCCTTTGGCTCCGGCTCCGCGCCTGACCCTGTCCGGCATTTCGAAGAGTTTTCCCGGCGTGCGCGCGCTGCACGATGTCAGCCTGTCGCTCTACCCCGGCCAAGTCACCGCGCTGATCGGCGAGAACGGCGCCGGCAAGTCGACGCTGGTCAAGATCATGACCGGCATCTACCAGCCCGACGCAGGCACCATCAGTATCGACGCCCAGGCCGTCACCCTGCCCAGCGCCCATGCCGCCTTCGGGCACGGCATCACCGCCATCCATCAGGAAACCGTGCTGTTCGACGACCTGACGGTGGCCGAGAACATCTTTCTCGGCCATGCGCCGCGGTCGCGCTTCGGCACGATCGACTGGCGCACCATGCGCAAGAATGCTCGCGAGGTGCTGGACACCATGGGTGCCGGCCACATCGACGCCGACGCGCGCCTCAAGGATCTCGGCATCGCCAACAAGCATCTAGTGGCGGTCGCCCGCGCCATGTCGATCGATGCGCAGATCGTCATCATGGACGAGCCGACCGCAGCGCTTTCGCTGAAGGAGATCGAGGAGCTCTTCTTGCTGGTCGAATTCCTGAAGAGCGAAGGCAAGGCGATCCTGTTCATCAGCCACAAGTTCGACGAGATCTACCGCATCGCCGACCGCTATACGGTGTTTCGCGACGGCGAGATGGTTGGCGAAGGCCTGATCAAGGACGCCGGCCAGAGCCAGATCGTGCGCATGATGGTCGGTCGCGCCGTCGATCATATCTTTCCGCAACGCAAGGCCGAGATCGGCGCGCCGGTGCTCACTGTCTCCGGCCTGTCGCATCCGACCGAGTTCGACGACATCGGCTTCGAGCTGCACAGAGGCGAAATCCTCGGCTTCTACGGCCTTGTCGGCGCTGGCCGCAGCGAAGTGATGCAGGCAATATCAGGCATCACCCGCACCAGCAGCGGCACGATCGCCTTGGAAGGCAAACAGATCGCGCCGAAATCGGCGGCGGATTCGATCGACGCCGGCATCGTCTACGTGCCGGAAGAACGCGGCAAGCAAGGCGTGGTGATCGGCCTGCCGATCTTCCAGAATATCTCGCTGCCCTCACTCAAGCGCACATCCAAATCGGGCATGCTGCGGCTGGCGGAGGAGTTCGCGCTGGCCCGCTCCTACACCGAGCGGCTCGACCTGCGCGCCTCTTCGCTGAGCCAGGACGTCGGCACGCTGTCGGGCGGCAACCAGCAGAAGATCGTCATCGCCAAATGGCTGGCGACCGCGCCGAAGGTGATCATCCTCGACGAGCCGACCAAAGGCATCGACATCGGTTCCAAGGCGGCCGTGCACGGCTTTATGGCCGAGCTCGTCGCGCAAGGCCTGTCGGTGATCATGGTGTCGTCCGAACTGCCCGAAATCCTCGGCATGTCCGACCGGGTCGTCGTCATGCGCGAGGGGCGCATCGCTTCGGTATACGACAACAAGGGGCTCGACGCGGAAACGCTGGTCAAGACGGCAGCGGGGATCGCGGCATGAAGGCTTTTCTGAAGTATCGCGAAGTCTGGCTGCTCGCGGCCATCGTCTTGCTGATCGGGCTGATCTCGATGCGCTTTCCGGGCTTTGCCGCTCCCGGCAATCTGCGCCAGGTGTTCAACGACACCTCGATCCTGATGATCCTGGCGCTGGGTCAGATGGTGGTGATCCTGACCCGCTCGATCGACCTGTCGATGGCCTCGAACCTCTGCTTCACCGGCATGGTGGTGGCGATGCTGAACGCCGCGCATCCGGCAATCCCGATCCCGCTGCTGATCGTCATCGCACTTCTAGTCGGACTGGTGCTCGGCGCGATCAACGGGTTTTTGGTGTGGCGGCTGAACATTCCCTCGATCGTGGTGACGCTCGGGACGCTCACCATCTACCGCGGCGCCACCTTCGTCATTTCAGGCGGCGCCTGGGTCAATGCCGACCAGATGAGCCCTGATTTCATCGGCCTGCAGCGCGCGGCTTTCCTCGGCATTCCCGTCCTGTCGTGGATCGCCATACTGGTCATCGCCCTGTTCTTTCTCTTGATGACGCGCACCGCGCTCGGCCGCTCGATCTACGCCATCGGCGTCAACCCGACGGCATCGGTCTATGCCGGCATTGATGTCGGCCGGACCAAGTTCATCGTCTTCTGTATCTCGGGGATGGTCGGCGGTCTCTGCGGTTATCTCTGGATCTCGCGCTACGTCATCGCCTCGGTCGAGGTCGCCAATGGCTACGAGCTCAACATCATCGCCGCCTGCGTCATCGGCGGCATCTCGATCGCCGGCGGCATCGGCTCGGTCGGCGGCGCGGTTCTCGGTGCGCTGTTCCTCGGCATCATCTCCAACGCGCTGCCGGTCATCAACATCTCGCCCTTCTGGCAGATGGCAATTTCGGGCAGCGCCATCATCCTGGCCGTGGTGCTCAACGCGCGCGGTGAACGCCGGCAAGGCCGCATCATCCTCAAAAAGGCGGAAGCGGCATGACCGACACTCCTGCTCCACGCCACATTCCCGACCGGCTCGACAAGCCATTCACTTCGGCGATCTTCTCCTGGGAGGCGCTGCTGGTTGCCGTGGCGGTCGCCATCTTTGCCGTCAACAGCTTTGCCTCGCCCTATTTCCTCGACGCGTGGTCGCTGTCGGACCTGACCTTCAACTTCACCGAAAAGGCGCTGATCGCGCTCGCCATGGCGCTGCTGATCATTTCCGGCGAGATCGACCTATCGGTCGCCGCCATCATTGCATTAGCTTCGACGATGATGGGCATGGCGGTGCAGGCTGGCGCCGGCACGCCGGTGCTGGTGGCGATCGGCATCCTGGTCGGGCTCGGCTGCGGCGCCTTCAACGGGCTGCTCGTCACAAGGCTGGGATTGCCGTCGATCGTCGTCACCATCGGCACGATGAGCCTGTTTCGTGGCATCGCCTTCATCGTCCTCGGCGACCAGGCCTACAAGGGCTATCCCTCGAGCTTCGCCTTTTTCGGCCAGGGCTATGTCTGGTGGGTGGTGTCGTTCGAACTGACGCTTTTCCTCGTCGCGGCCGTCATCTACTGGTTCCTGCTGCACCGGACGAGCTTCGGCCGCCGCGTCTTCGCCATTGGCAACAACCCGGTTGCGGCGCAGTTTTCCGGCGTGCGCGTCGGCCGCATCAAGTTCATCCTGTTTTGCCTGACCGGCCTGATGGCGGGCATCGCCTCGGTGCTGATCACCTCGCGCCTCGGCTCGACCCGGCCGTCGATCGCGCAAGGCTACGAACTGGAGGTCATCACCATGGTGGTGCTCGGCGGCGTCAGCATCCTGGGCGGCGCCGGCAGCATTGTGGGCGTGGTGCTGGCCGCCTTCATCATGGGGCTGGTGACCTTCGGCTTGGGGCTGCTCAACGTGCCCGGCATCGTCATGTCGATCTTCATCGGCCTGCTGCTGATCATCGTCATCGCGCTGCCGATCATCTGGCGGCGCGTGCGGCGGGAGCGCTTCACCTGATGCCCGAGAAATACGCGTTCAAGATGAAGCTCAATCCGGGCATGAAGGCCGAATACAAAAGGCGCCACGACGACATCTGGCCGTCGCTGGTCACACTGCTCAAACAGGCCGGCGTTTCCGATTATTCGATCCATCTCGACGAAGAGACCAACACCTTGTTCGGCGTGCTGTGGCGGCGTGACGGCCATGGCATGGACGAATTGCCGAAGCACCCGGTGATGCAGCGTTGGTGGGCCGAGATGGCCGACATCATGGAGACCAGGCCTGATAACGAACCGGTGGCAGTGCCGCTGGAAACAATGTTCCATATGGAATGACCCGCCACATTGCCGTCATCGATATCGGCAAGACCAACGCCAAGGTGGCGCTGGTCGATCTCGCCGATATGCGCGAGGTCGCGCTGCGCCGCATGGCGAACGCGCCCGTTGCCGACGGTCCCTACCCACACCACGATGTCGAGCTTCTGTGGTCGTTCATCCTCGACAGCCTCGCCGGGATCAATCGCGAACAGCGCATCGACGCGATATCGATCACCACCCACGGCGCGACGGGCGTGCTGGTGGACGCTGCCGGTGAACTGGCGCTGCCGGTGCTCGACTATGAATTCACCGGGCCCGACGCCCTCGCCAAGGACTATGACGCGATGCGTCCGGCCTTCACGGAGACGGGCACGCCGCGCCTGCCGGTCGGTCTCAATCTCGCCGCGCAGTTGTTCTGGCAGCAGAAGCGCTTCCCGGCGGAGTTCGCCAAGGCCGCCGCGATCCTGATGTACCCGCAGTACTGGGCGTTGCGGCTGACCGGTGTCGCCGCCAATGAAGTGACCTCGCTTGGCTGCCACACGGATCTGTGGAGCCCATGGAAAGCGGATTTTTCGTCGCTGGTCGACAAAATGGAATGGCGCCGCCTGATGGCCACGGTGCGGCCGGCGAAGCACCGCCTCGGCCCGATCTTGCCCGCCCTTGCCAAGCTAACCGGGCTCGATCCGCAGACGCCGGTATTCTGCGGTCTGCACGATTCCAACGCCTCGCTGCTGCCGCATCTCCTGTCGGACAGACCGCCTTTCTCCGTCGTCTCGACCGGCACCTGGGTGGTGTCGATGGCCGTCGGTGGCAACAAGATCGCGCTCGACCCGGCACGCGACACATTGGTCAACGTCAATGCGCTCGGCGATCCGGTGCCGTCGGCGCGCTTCATGGGCGGCCGCGAGTTTTCGCTGCTGACCGAAGGTCAACCGGAAGACTGGAGCGAAGAGGATGTTGAGGCGGTGTTCGCCAGGACAGCTCTGCTGCTGCCGGCAACGCAACAGGGTTCGGGGCCGTTTCCGCACCACACTGCCGCATGGCTCAACGCCGACGGCATCAACAGCGGCCAGCGCTTTGCCGCCATCTCTTTCTACCTGGCGCTGATGACCGCGACGTGCCTCGATCTGATCGGCGCCGACGGCCCTGCTATCGTCGAAGGCCCATTCGCCCGCAACCGGCTTTTTGTCAGCATGCTGGCGGCAGCAACGGCGCGTGCCGTCATTGCGTCCGAGGCAGCGACCGGCACCAGCATCGGCGCTGCCTTGCTGGCGTCCGACCAAAGAACGGTCCAAGGCAAAGGCGAAAGGATCGAACTGCCAGCCGGTCCAGCCTGGGCAAACTATGCGCGCTCGTGGCGTGCGGCGGTCGAGGCGCGAGGCTGATCACAAAATCCGCTTGCCGAAAGCCGACATGACGAAGTTGACGGTGTCTGTCGCAATCCGCGATTCCAAATCGGCGGTCAGGCCGGAAACATCCATCGACAACAGCCCGCCGGACAGCGCGATCGCCTCCATCGCCTGATGCGTTTCGCGCACAGTGATGCCGCCGGAGCCAGCCGCCCAACCGGCGAATTCGGTCACCTCAGGCGAATAGCTGACATGGAAGCCCTGCGTGCCGGAGGTGGCGATGCGGATCGCCTCGTGCATCAGGTCGCGCATGCCCATGGCGTCGATATCTGTCATGGTGAAGGCGGAGACGCGCGAATCCTTCAGTACCCGAGCCTCGGCCGGATCGGCATGGCGCAAACCGACGATGACGACGTTTTCCGGCGACAGCTGCGGCTGCAGCGCACCGGGCTTATGATCGAGACCGAGCGCCCGCGCCAGCACCGAACGTTCCGGCAGGTCGATGCCGTCCTCGCCCTCGGGCATCAAGGCGGCGATGGAATCTATCCATATCAAACCGAAGGAGTGTGTCGCCCGCGCGGTCGTCGTCAGCGCTCTGTGGGCGACGCGCCGGTCACTACCGGCGGTTAGCCGGATCAGGCCGGACGGTGGCCGCTCGATATCGGCCAGTTCGACCACATCGAAATTCATCGCCTCCAGCCGGGCGCCGGTCGCTTCCCGGGCCAGTATGCCGGCGGCAGCCGGTTCGGCTGATATCGACACCATCTTGCGGCCGGAAAAATCCTTGATGTCGTGCATCGGGGCCTTTTCGACATATTCCGAGGTCATCGCCAGCAGCATGGCGCCATAGCTCATACGGAAGGCGACACGGTCGCCGACGGCGGGTGGCGGCTCGGCGTCGGTCACGTCGAGCAGCAGATGGTCACTGGAGGCGCCGAGCACCCGCACACCCTTGGCGATCGGGGTGAGCCCTTCGATCAACACGTCCTCGCGGCCGATATTGGCGATGGCACGCAACCTGTCGCCCTCGTCGGGAAACACTGGCTGGTTGCCGAAAGCGTCGTAGCCGGATTGGCCGATCGGCCGCGACGGCTTTAGCTTGACCTCGATGATGTCGCTGGTCAGGCGGCAGGCATCGGGTTCGAGTTCGGCCCACGGCGTCTCGCGGAAGGTTTCGACGCCGCCTTGCAATATCGCCTCGCCGACGCGCAGATTGTTGATGCCGGCGGGCAGCTTGCCTTCCAGCAGCAGCGTCAGCGACGATGACGCTCCGCCGGAAATCCAGTCGAGCCTTGTACTGGACAGCCGCTCGGTCTTGTAGGCGTGGGCGACGAGTTGCCCGAGATTTTCCTCGGTCGGCATGATGGCGCCGAAGCAGCCAAGATTGGTGCCGATGCCGGCGATACGCACGCCCCTGAGCGCTAGTATCTGCTCGACAGTGGGCACGAGATCGTTCGGCCAGATGCCTTCCCTGAGATCGCCGAGATCGATCATCAGCAAGATGTCGTGAACGCGGCCCATGCGCTCGGCGATGCGCGATAGCTCGCGGATGGCGGCGAGTTCAGACTGCAGGCTGATGTCGACGGTGCGCACCACCTCCTCGATGCGCGCCATCGGCGGGCTGCGCAGCAGCATGATCGGCGCATTGATGCCGCTGTCGCGCAGCCGGCGGATGTTTTCGAAGCGCGATTCGGCGATGCCGGCGACGCCGCCGCGCAGCATGGCGCGGGCTACCTGCGGCATACCGCAAGTGCCCTTGGTGACGCCGAAGACCTTGATGCCGGACAGGGCGCAGCGATCGACGATGGTGCGCGCATTGCGCTCGATGCGGCCAAGGTCGATGGCGACTTGCGGTCCCGACATTTTAGCCCCTGTAGACCAGCCCTTGCGGGTCGATCTCCGGGTTACGGCCGGCGACCAGATCGGCGAGGAATTTTCCGGAGCCGCAGGCCATGGTCCAGCCGACATGGCCGTGGCCGGTATCGAGGTAGAGGTTGCTGTAGCGCGCCCGGCCGATGACCGGCACCGAGTTCGGCATCATCGGTCGCAAGCCGGCCCAGAGCTCGGCCTTTTTCTCATCGAAGGCACCCGGGAAAAGCTCCTTGCCGGTCCTGAACATGGCGGCGAAATCGCTCGGCTTGTGGGTGCGGTCGAAGCCGGTGAATTCGGCGGTCGAAGCAAGCCGCAGCCGATTGCCCAGCCGCGAATAGCCAATGAGCTGATCCTCATCGGCGCCGCCCATGGTCGGCCCCTTGCTCTCGTCCTCCAGCGGCACGGTCGCGGTGTAACCCTTGACCGGATAGACCGGCAGATCGATGCCGTAACGGCGACCGAGCAGCCCGCTTTCCGGTCCCATCGATATGACCACGGCGTCGCCGGCGACCGGGCCGGTCGAGGTCATCACCGCACGTATCCGATCGCCTTCGATGTCGAGGCCTTCGACTGACGTGCCGTAGAGAAATTGAACGCCGAGTTTCTCGGCGGCATAGGCAGCGAGGTTTTGGGTGAATTGGCTGGAATCGCCGGTCTGGTCGATCGGCGAATAGACGCCGCCGGCTATTCTGTCCTTGGCCCCGGCAAGGCCGGGCTCGAGCTCGACCAGCCGATCGCGGCCGACGATCTCGATCGGCAGACCGTGTTGGGCGAGATAGCGGTAATTGTCGGTGCCGCTATCAAAACTCTGCTGCGAGCGGAAGAAATAGAGAATGCCCTTCTTGCGCTCGTCATAGTGAATGCCGGTGTCGGCCGAGATGGCGTTGATGCAGTCGCGCGAATAGAGCGCAAGGCGCAGCTTGATGTCGGTGTTGGCGCGCAAGCGCGCTTGCGTGCACTGGCGCAGGAAGCGCAGACTCCAGGCAAAGAAATAGGGATCGAAGCGCAGCCGCACCTTGATGCCGAGATCATGGTTGTAAAGCGCGCGCAGGAACGTCTTCAGCGCAGCGGGCGAGGCCCAGGCGGTGGCGTCGCCTGGCGACACCAGCCCGGCATTCGATTGGCTGGTGCCGCGCGCCGCCGCAGGGTGGCGCTCGATCACGGTCACCTCGTGGCCGTCGCTCGCCAGATAGTAGGCGGCCGCCGTGCCGACGACGCCAGCTCCGAGCACCAATATTCTCATGCCGCCCCCAAAAGTCTCACGCGGCCAAATGCGCCCACGCTTCGAGCCTAAGAACCCGGTCTCAGCCCCGCGACGAATTCTTGCTGGTCAGAATGCGCTCCCAGGCCAGCGCGTCGGCGACGATCCGGTCGAGGTCGTCGCGCTGCGGGGTCCAGCCGAGCTCGCGGCGCGCCAACTCCGAATTGGCAACCACCGCAGCGGCGTCGCCCGGACGGCGCTCGCCCATCCGCACCTCGAAATCATGGCCAAAGACGCGGCGCACGCTGTCGATCACCTCAAGCACCGAATAGCCGTGGCTGTAGCCGCAATTGGCGACGAGGCTCGTCCCGCCGGCGCGCAGCCGCTCCAGCGCCAGCCGATGCGCGGCCGCCAGATCGCTGACATGGATGTAGTCGCGCATGCAGGTGCCGTCCGGTGTCGGATAGTCGGTGCCGAACACCTGCATGAAGGGACGCTTGCCGATCGCCGTCTCGGCGGCGACCTTGATCAGATGCGTGGCGCCCGGCGTCGACTGGCCGGTGCGGCCCTTCGGATCGGCGCCGGCGACGTTGAAATAGCGCAACGCCGTATAGCGCAAGCCATGGGCGATTGCGGCGTCACGCAGCATCCATTCGCTCATCAGCTTGGACAGGCCGTAGGGTGATTCCGGCGCAAGTCGGGCATCCTCGCGCACCGGCTCCAGCCCGGCGCCGCCATAGACGGCGGCGGTCGAGGAAAAGATGAAATTGGGCACGCCTTCGCGCACCGCGGTCTCGATCAGCGTGCGGGTCTTGCAGGTGTTGTTCTCGTAATAGCCGAGCGGGTCGGCGACCGATTCGGGAACCACGATGGAGCCGGCGAAATGGATGATCGCGTCGACCTTGTTGTCGCGAATGATCCCGCCGACCAGATCCTTGTCGGCGACATCGCCGACGACGAGCTTTGCCTCGGGCGCCACCGCCCACTCGAAGCCGGTCGAAAGCCGGTCGAGGACGACGACGCTTTCGCCCGCGTCCAGCAGCTCCCAGACCATGTGGCTGCCGATATAGCCGGCGCCGCCTGTCACCAAAACCGTCATCCGCGTCCTCGCTGCTCAAGATTTATCGGAAACTGTCTCAACACCCGCCTTACTGGAAAGGCTGCCACTAGGCCATTAGTACCATTAGTGTCTGCGGTAACCAGTCTCATCGGCGCATGGCATCGTCCTGAAACAAAATTGATCCACATCAAGGGAATAGGCCATGATCCGTGGCCGTTAGGAACAGGCTTGGGGCGTGGCATTTTGACCAAAAAGGCCAAGTGGACGTCGAATAGGGCAATGATTATGATCCCACGCAAAAATTGGGAAGCCGAAATGAACTATCAGCGTTTCTTCGAAGACGCGATCGACCAGCTCCATGCAGAGCGTCGCTACCGCATCTTCGCCGACCTCGAGCGCATCGTGGGGAAATTCCCGCGCGCCATCTGGCGCGCCAACGGCCGCGCCCAGGAAATCACCGTCTGGTGCTCCAACGACTATCTCGGCATGGGCCAGCATCCAGACGTCATCGCGGCGATGCAGAATGCCGCCGGCAAGATGGGATCTGGCGCCGGTGGCACCCGCAACATCTCCGGCACCAGCAACCCGCTGGTCGAGCTTGAACTGGAACTGGCCGACCTGCACGACAAGGAAGCCGCACTCGTCTTCACCTCCGGCTTTGTCTCCAACGAAGCCTCGATCTCGACCATTGCGCGGCTCCTGCCCAACTGCCTGATCGTCTCGGACGAACTAAACCACGCCTCGATGATCGAAGGCGTGCGGCGTTCGGGCGCCGAGAAGAAGATCTTCCGCCACAATGACGTTGCCCATCTCGAAAGCCTGCTTCAGGCGGCGGGCCGCGAACGCGCCAAGCTGATCGTCTTCGAGAGCGTCTATTCGATGGACGGCGATATCGCGCCGATCAGGCAGATCGTCGATCTCGCAGAGCGCTACAATGCCATGACCTATATCGACGAGGTCCACGCCGTTGGCATGTATGGACCGCGCGGCGGCGGCATCACCGAGCGTGAAGGGCTGGCCGACCGTATCGACATCATCGAAGGCACGCTGGCCAAGGCGTTCGGCACGCTCGGCGGCTATATCACCGGCACAAGTGCCGTGATCGATGCCGTGCGCTCCTATGCGCCGGGCTTCATCTTCACCACGGCGCTGCCGCCGGCCATCGCCGCCGCGGCGACCACGTCGATCCGCCATCTGAAGCGCTCGCAGGCCGAACGCGACGCGCAACTGCGTCAGGCGACGCGAACCAAGCAGGTTCTTACCGCCGCCGGCCTGCCGGTGATGGACTCCGCCACCCACATCGTGCCGCTGCTCGTCGGCGATCCCGAGCTCTGCAAGATGGCCAGCGACCGCCTGCTCGGCGTCCACGGCATCTACATCCAGCCGATCAACTACCCGACCGTGCCGCGCGGAACCGAACGGCTGCGCATCACGCCGACGCCGTTCCATTCGGATCACCTGATCGCGGAGCTTCAGGATGCTCTCGTCGAGACCTGGGACGCTTTGGGCATACCCTATGGCTCGGCGGGCCGGCCGGCCGTGAGGGAAAGCGACCGCGTCATTCCGTTGCTGGTGCCGAAGTCCGGCGGGTGAAAGTCGCCTCAGGCTCCGGCACCCTCAAACACTTCTCATCCACTTCGCCAGCCGGTGCGCGGCTTCCTCGAGCTGGTCGAGGCGGCGGTGGAAGCACAGCCTGAGGAAGGCCTCGCCGCCGGGGCCGAAGGCGGTTCCGGGCGCCAGGCCGACACTGGCGCGATCGACGATGTCGAAGGCGGCGGCGCGTGAATCGGTGATGCCGTCGATCGCGAAGAACAGATAGAACGCGCCTTGCGGCACGGTGAAGCGTGCCCTGCCGGTCGCAGCCAGGATGCCGCAGACCAGGTCACGCGCCGCCCTCGCCCGCTCCACCTGCTCGACGATGAAGGCGTCACCTTCGTCGAGGGCGACGACCGAGCCGCGCTGCATGAACTGGGCAACGCCCGAGGTCGAATACTGGACCAGATTTTCGAACACCTGCTGCAGCGAAGGATGGGTCTTGATCCAGCCGACGCGCCAGCCGGTCATCGCCCAGTTCTTGGAAAAACTGTTGACGAACAGAATGCGATCCTCGTCGGCCATGATGTCGATGAAGGACGGCGCGCGACGGTCGCCGTAGTGGAACAGCAAATAGATCTCGTCGGCGATGATCCACAGGCCCCTTTCGCGGGCAAGGTCGAGGATCGCCTGCAGCGTCTCCCTGTCGGCAGTCCAGCCGGTCGGGTTGGACGGTGTGTTGACGAACAGCGCCTTCGTCCTTGGCGTGATCGCCGCCTCGATCTTGTCGACGTCGCAGGACCAGCCATTGCCGGACTGGTCGAGCGTGACAGCGACCGGGATGGCGCCCGCCAGGCTGGCGGCAGCGGCGAAGTTGGGCCAGGCCGGCGACAGATAGACGACCTCGTCGCCATTGCCGGCGACCGCGTCGAGCGCCAGCTGGATAGCGTGCATGCCCGAACCGGTGACGATGAATTCTTCCTCGGCGAAACTCTTGCCGAAATGCCTGACGTAATAGCGGGCGAGCGCCTGCCTCAGCTCGGGGATGCCTTTCTGCCAGGTATAGAAGGTCTCGCCGCCGGCCAGCGCGCGGGAAGCGGCATCTGTGATGAAGGTGGGCGTCGGCAGGTCGCCCTCGCCGGCCCAGAGCGGGATCATGCCGTCGCGGTCGCGGCCGCGGTTCATGACGGCGACAATGCCGCTTTCCGGCGCAGCCCGGGCCTCGGCGCGCAAATTCTCGATCAGGGTCATGGATAGATCCGTTTTCGTCTTCTGGACTGCTAGCGTGTTTTACGACAGGCGAAAATAGAAAACCCCGGCCGAAAACGACCGGGGTTTTGGTCCAGAGATCTTGCCCCTGCGCTATTTCCTGGCGAGGAGATCGCGAATTTCGGTGAGGAGCGCAACATCGGCCGGCGGCGCGGCAGGGGTGGCGGGCTTTTCAGCTTCTAGCCGCCTGCGCAGATTATTGACCGCCTTGACCATCAAGAAGATGATGAAGGCGAGAATGATGAAGTTCAGCACCACGGTGATAAAGCTGCCATAAGCGAAAACGGCGCCCTGTTTCTTGGCATCCGCCAGCGACGTGGCATTGACGGCAGAGGACAGCGCGAAGAAGTAATTGTTGAAGTCCAGTCCGCCCAAAATTGCGCCCACGATCGGCATGATGATGTCGTTGACCAGCGAATCGACGATTCTGCCGAAGGCAGCGCCGATGATGACGCCGACGGCCAGGTCCATCACGTTGCCCCTGGAAATGAACTCCTGGAATTCTTTCAGCATTCCACCCTCCTTGTCATGACGGGGCCGTGCTGCCGCTCTACCGCGCCTTTCGGCACCGGCCCACAGGCAAGATAGCAAAAACCTGCGGTTGCAGCATGGGCAAATGACCGGTTTCCACCGGCCAAATTCCCGAAGCCGCAACCATGCTGCGCCGAAAGCCGCGATGGACTTGATCGCCAAGCTGTGATTGCGTCTCAGCCAGGCCGGATGCAAAACCGGTAAGGGAGGATTATCAAGCCGTGCAGGGCTGGTTCATCGTCATCATCGCGATAGCCTATGTGACGTTGCTGTTCGTCATCGCCAGCCTCGGCGACCGGCGCTCGGCGGCATCCGGGCCTGGCCAGGCCCGCCCCTTCATCTATGCGCTCAGCCTGGCGATCTACTGCACATCCTGGACCTTCTTCGGTTCGGTCGGCCTTTCCTCCGAGCGCGGCCTCGAGTTCCTCGGCATCTATACCGGACCGGTGCTGGTATTCGTGTTCGGCTTTCCGCTGCTTCATCGCATCGTCAGGCTGGCCAAGACCGAGAAGATCACCTCGATCGCCGACTTCCTCGGTGCCCGCTACGGCAAGAGCTTTACCGTTGCGGCGATCGCCACGCTGATCGCGACGATCGGCGCGGTGCCCTATATGGCGCTGCAGTTGAAGGCGATTTCCGGCTCGGTCAGCCTGATGGTCGAGCATTATACCGGCTCGCCACCCTCCTTCGATCCTTTCGTCAGTGACATCTCGCTGGTCGTTGCCATGCTGCTTGCGCTGTTTGCAGTGCTGTTCGGCACGCGCCACGCCGACGCCACCGAGCACCAGGACGGGCTGGTGCTGGCGGTGGCGGTCGAAACCGTGGTCAAGCTGGCCGCCTTCCTGGCGATCGGCCTGCTGGTGATCTTCCTGATCTTCGGCGGCCCAGGCGATATGGTCGACAAGCTCGCGGAGAATCCGCAAGTTCAGCAAGCGATGGGCTACAGGACGTCGCTCGCAACCTGGCTGGTGCTGACGTGTTTGAGCGGTTTCGCCATCATCATGCTGCCGCGCCAGTTCTACGTCACCATCGTCGAAAACCGCAGCGAGGCCGAGCTGCGCACCGCGACATGGGTGTTTCCGCTCTATCTGGTGGCGATCAACCTTTTTGTGCTGCCGATCGCGCTCGCCGGCCTGGCGCTGGTCGGCACCAGGACCAGCAGCGACCTCTACGTCTTGTCGCTGCCGCTGCTCAGCGGCCACGATTTGCTGGCGATGGCGGCCTTCATCGGCGGCCTGTCCGCGGCGACCGCAATGGTGATTGTCGAAAGCGTCGCGCTGTCGATCATGATCTCCAACGACCTCGTCATTCCGCTGTTCGTGCGCCGCCTGCTCAGGACCACGACTTCCGAGAACGAGGACTGGTCGGCGCTCATCCTCAACGTGCGGCGGGCGGCGATCTTCATCATGCTGTTCATCGCCTTCCTCTACTATCGCGAGAGCACCGACAGCGCGCGGCTCTCCTCGATCGGCCTGATGTCCTTCGCCGCGATCGCGCAGTTCGCGCCGGCATTGATCGGCGGTTTGATCTGGCGCGGCGCCAACGGCAGGGGTGCTGCACTCGGCATGGTCGCCGGCATCGTCGTCTGGGGCTACACGCTGCTGCTTCCGTCGCTCGTCGCCTCCGATACCGGCATCGTCGTGCACGGCCTATTCGGTTTCGAAGCGTTGCGGCCGCAGGCACTGTTCGGCACCGTCGCCGAGCCGCTGAACCATGGCGTCTTGTGGAGCCTGTCGATCAACACCCTGTTCTTCGTGCTCGGCTCGCTGTCGCGCGCGTCGGTGCCGCTGGAACGCATCCAGGCGTCGATCTTCGTGCCGCGCGAGGCGAGCCCGATGCCCAGCCTGCGCCGCTTCCGCACCACCGTCACCGTCAATGGCCTCAAGGACACGATCGCGCGTTATCTTGGCGTCGAACGTACCGAGCGGTCCTTTCAGACGTTCGAAGAGAGCAGTGGCGTTTCGTTGCACGGCAACGAGCAGGCCAGCATGGACGTCATCCGCTTCTCCGAGCAGCTTCTGGCGAGTGCCGTCGGCTCCTCCTCGGCGCGGCTGATCCTGTCGCTGCTGCTGCGCCGCAACGACCGCGAATCCAAGGATGCCTTCCGCCTGCTCGACGACGCCACCGAGGCGCTGCAGCACAATCGTGACCTGTTGCAGATCGCGCTCGACCAGATGGAACAGGGCATTACCGTCTTCGACAGGGATTTCCGGCTGATCTGCTGGAACCGCCAGTATCGGGCGCTGTTCGACCTGCCCGACGAGATGGGCCAGGTCGGCGTCTCGCTCGATCGCATCCTGCGCTACCTTGCCGAGCGCGGCGACATTCCGGCCGACCAGAGGGTGGCGATGCTCAACCGCCTCACCAGTTTCGTCAGCCCCTGGCAGATGGAGCTGAAGACCAGCGGCCGCATCCTGGAGTTGCGTTCCAATCCGATGCCGGACGGCGGCATCGTCGCCACCTATGCCGACATCTCCGGACGCGTCGAGCAGGATCTGGCGCTCAAGCGCGCCAATGAATCGCTGGAACAGCGCGTCAAGGACCGCACCGTCGAACTGACCCGCGTCAACGAGGAGCTGGCACAGGCGCAGATGCTGGCCGAGGAGGCCAATCTCGGCAAGACGCGCTTCCTTGCTGCCGCCGGCCACGACATCCTGCAGCCCCTGAACGCCGCCCGCCTCTATTGCTCGTCGCTGATCGAAAAGGCCGGCAAGGGGCGGGCCGGCAAGGCGGCGATCAACATCGAATCCTCGCTGGAATCGGTCGAGACCATTCTCGGCGCGGTGCTCGATATCTCGCGCCTCGATGCCGGCGCGATGAAACCGGACGACACCGTCTTCAGCTTGGACGAGCTGCTGCGACAGATCGGCAACGACTTCCAGCCGCTTGCCGCCGAGAGGAAGCTCGGCCTGACGATCGTGCCGTCGTCGCTCAGCGTGATGACGGATCGCAATCTCCTACGCCGCCTGATCCAGAACCTCGTATCCAACGCCGTCAAATACACGCGCCGCGGCCACGTCCTGGTCGGGGTGCGGCGGCGCGGCGAACTGGTCGAGATACAGGTGATCGATACCGGCATCGGCATTGCCGGCGACAAGCTGAACACGGTCTTCCGCGAATTCACCCGGCTCGACGAGGGTGCGCGCGAGGCCGAAGGCCTCGGCCTCGGCCTCTCGATCGTCGACCGCATCGCTCGCGTCTTGCGCCTCGAAATCCGGATCTTTTCGAACCCGGGCAAAGGCACGCGCTTTTCCGTCATCCTGCCGGTCGCGGCAGCGCAGGAGCCACGCCGCGAGATCGTGGCGAAAGCGTCGGTCCGCACCGCAGCTTCGCTTGCCGGGCTCCGCGTGCTCTGCATCGACAACGACGCCCGCATCCTCGACGGCATGCGGCTGCTGCTCGAAGGCTGGGGCTGCAGCGTCGACACATTTTCCGGCTCTGAGGATCTCGGGAGATCCGTCATGCATCGCCCCGACATCGTGCTTGCCGACTACCATCTCGACGGCGAGACCGGTCTCGAAATGATCGCTAAACTGCGCGCGATCCACGGCCAGGACATGCCGGCCGTTCTGGTCACTGCCGACCGATCGAGCGAGGTGCGCGCCACCGCCGCCAGGCTCGACGTGCCGGTGATCAACAAGCCGCTCAAACCGGCGGTGCTGCGCTCGATGATGGCCAGGGTAAGGCCACTGGCGTCGGCGGCCGAGTAACGATCACAACATTTTGTTGACCCCGGGTGCCGAGGTCAGATGGCTGCCGGCAGCGGGTCGCTGCCGATCTTGGACAGCAGGATCACCGCCTGGGTGCGGCTGTCGACGCCAAGCTTCTGCAAAATGGCTGAGACATGCGCCTTGATCGTCGCTTCGGAGACACCGAGTTCGTAGGCGATCTGCTTGTTGAGCAGCCCTTCGGCCAGCATGCCGAGCACGCGCGTCTGCTGCGGCGTCAGCGTTTGCAGCCGCTTGATCAGATCGGAGATCTCGGGATCGCGCTCGACGCCGAGATCGATGCCGGTGGGCGCAGCGATGTCGCCGGCAAGCACCGACTGCACAGCGCTGCGGATCTCCTCCATGCTGGCCGATTTGGAGATGAAACCCGAAGCGCCGAGATCGAGCGCGCGCCGGATGGTCACCGGGTCATCATGCGCCGATACCACCACCAGCGGCACCGTCGGATGGATGCCGCGCAGCGAGATCAGACCGGAAAGGCCGCTCGCGCCCGGCATCGACAGGTCGAGCAGCACCAGATCGACTTCCTCATTGGCCACGACCAGCGCCTTGGCGCTTTCGAAATCGCCGGCCTCGTGAATGCCGGCGACGTTGCCGATGCCGGCAAGCGCCTCTCTCAGCGCGCCGCGAAAAAGCGGATGGTCGTCGGCAATGACGAAAGTGTAGCCTGACGGCACATGGCCCTCCCCGAATCCCATTGATGATTGTCTGCTTCTTACGGGATCAGTCGACGATTATGCGGCGATATCAGCCATTTTCAAGCGGCAAGACTATGCGCCGGGTTGACCGGTGCTCAGGTTTTTTGCGAATTGGGTTTGGCGCCATCTTCGCCGCTGTCCTTTTCCATGTCCTTGACGATACCCATGAAGCCGCGCAGGAAGCGCTCCATGTAGCTCATCGTCTTGTTGAAATCCTCTTCGCTGGGCAACGTCGACTCAAACCGGGCGGCCAGCGAGTTCTCGAGCTTGACGACGCGCTCGTCGAGCGCCTTCACCGAATTTTGCAGCCGGTCGACCTCGTCCTGGAAGGCGGCGCGTTCATCGGCCGCCATCTTGCAGACGAGCTGGCCGGCCCGCTCCTCGCAGATCGACATCGCACCGGTCTGCGTGTCCATGCGGACATAGCCGGTGGCCGATTTTTCCAGCCGGTAGCGGTTCGCTTCCTCGGAAAAGGCCGACGCCGCGACGAGCGAGACGAGCGCTGCGGGGATTAAGACGTGCTGCGGACGCATATTGTCCTCCATGGGCCAGTAGCGCAATTTATCGCATGTTTGCGCCGGAAATGGGGAAGAACTCTGGCGCACCCTTCCCCGCATGGTTGGTTCGGACTATAGCGCAATCATGTCTCAGATTATCTACAAGATAGTACCCGAACCGCTGTGGCGCGAGGCCGAAAGAAATGGCCGCTTCACCGGTGCGCCGATCGACGTCGCCGACGGCTTCATCCATTTTTCCACCGCCGGGCAGGCCAGGGAAACGGCTGCAAAACACTTCGTCGGACAGACCGGGCTGTTGCTGGTCGCGATCGATGGAGCCAAACTGGGTGATGCGCTGAAATACGAGGTTTCGCGCGGCGGCGCGCTGTTCCCGCATCTTTACGGCCCGCTCGACCTGAAGGCCGTCGTCTGGGTGCAACCGTTGCCGCTGGGCGCCGATGGCCTCCACCAATTCCCGGCGCTGGAGGCCGAATGAGCGTGCTTGACCGGCTCGGCCAGAGGCTCCTGTTCGCATTCGATCCGGAAGCCGCCCACGGCCTGTCGATCGCCGCACTGAAATGCGGGCTGCCGGTGGCCGGGCGACCGGTGCGCGACGATAGGCTGAAAGTCAGCATCTGCGGTATCGATTTCCCCAATCCGCTCGGCATGGCTGCCGGCTACGACAAGAACGCCGAGGTTCCCGATGCCCTGCTTGGCCTCGGCTTCGGCTTTGCCGAGGTCGGCACGATCACGCCGCTGCCGCAGGCCGGCAACCCGAAGCCGCGCATTTTCCGGCTGACATCGGACGAAGCGGTGATCAATCGGCTGGGCTTCAACAATGAGGGTCACGAAGGCGCCGAGAAACGGCTTGCCGCCCGCAAGGGCCGCGCCGGCATCGTCGGCGTCAATATCGGCGCCAACAAGGACAGCGCCGACCGCGTCGGTGACTATGAACGCGGCGTTATCAGGTTTGCGCCATACGCGACCTATCTGACGGTCAACATCTCCTCGCCGAACACGCCCGGCCTGCGCAACATGCAGGCGCGCCAGCAGCTCGGCGAGCTCTTGTCGCGCGTCATGGCCGCACGGGCGGCAGCGGCCGCGCAGCCGCCGGTCTTCCTCAAGATCGCGCCGGACCTGGTCGAGGCCGAGCTCGAGGATATCGCCGCCGAGGTCACCGACA
The DNA here is from genome assembly GCF_003997275.1 of Mesorhizobium sp. M6A.T.Ce.TU.002.03.1.1. NCBI lineage: Bacteria > Pseudomonadati > Pseudomonadota > Alphaproteobacteria > Hyphomicrobiales > Phyllobacteriaceae > Mesorhizobium > Mesorhizobium sp. M6A.T.Ce.TU.002.03.1.1. The sequence continues at coordinate 116,217 of NZ_RZTI01000001.1, read as the reverse complement.
AGGCAATAGACGGCGTCATCGTTTCCAACACGACGATTGCGCGGACTGGCCTGCGCAGCGCCGGCCTTGCCGGCGAGACCGGAGGGCTTTCGGGAAAACCGCTATTCGAGCGCTCGACCATCGTGCTGGCCAAGATGCGCAAACTGCTTGGCCCGGACCGCGCCATCATCGGCGTCGGCGGTGTCGATTCCAGTGAGACGGCGCTGGAAAAGATCCGCGCCGGCGCCGATCTCGTCCAGCTCTATACCGGCATGATCTATGCCGGGCCCGCACTGCCGGGCCGCATTCTTTCCGGAATGATCCGCTCCGTGGAAAAAGAGCGGCTCAAATCTGTCCGCGATCTGCGTGACCGCCGCCTCGACTTCTGGGCGTCGAAACAACTGTAAACTGCTCTAAAAAGCGTAGTGTCTCAGTTCGAGATGCATCCGCTCACGACCCATTTGCGCTCATTCGTTCAGGGTCAATTGCGACTGACGATCCGCTCGCAGGTGGCGCCGCCGATAGCAGGCAACAACCCAAAAAGAAGCAACTGGGCAGTTCCGCCGACACCAAAAATTGCGGAGAGAATGAACGCAACGAGCAGCCCCAGCGCCGCGCCTAAGACATATGGCAGGTAACTTCGCACAGTTTTCCCCAGAGCAATTGCTGCATCAAGCTGCTGGAAAGCGTAACAAAATCGACTGGACGTGCAAGCGATCTGCTGACGCCAGAGCCTGTGGAAAATAGGATCGCTTTCCACCCTGTGCCGAATGTGACCAGGACACTGCCTAAAACGCCGCCCGGATCCGCAAGCGCAAAATGGCAAGCAGGCTGAAGCCGCGCACCAGCAGGAAGACGTGCAGCGCCGCCCACAGGCCGTGATTGCCGAAGGCCGGCGCCAGGATGAGCAGGGCAGCGCTGAAGACGAGGAACGACAAGAGCATCATGTTGCGCATATCGCGCGACCAGGTCGCACCGATGAAGACCCCATCCATCTGAAACGCCAGCACGCCGCTGAGCGCGGTGAATGCCGCCCAAGGCAAATAGATGTCGGCAACGGCGCGAACATCTTGTGACGTCGTGATCAGGGCGATCAGATCGGTACCGCCCAGCAAAAGGACAAGCGTCGCCGTGGCCGCCAGCCCGAAGCCCCAGAACAGGGTCAGCCGCACCGCCTGCCGGAATTGCATGGCGGCACGCGCGCCGATGGCCCGCCCGGCGAGCTGTTCGGCTGCCGTGGCGAAACCGTCGAGGAAATAGCCGGCGATAAGGAAGAAGTTCATCAGCACCGCATTGGCGGCCAGTGTCACCGTCCCGAATTGTGCGCCCTGGCGGGTGAATAGCGCGAAGGCAGCGAGCAGCGAGAACGACCGGATCATGATGTCACGGTTGAGCGACGCCATGCGCAAGAATGCCGGCAGATCGAAGACGCGATGGCGCGGCAGCCGGGGTGCCGCCCAGAAACGCCTGATGACGATTGCCAGGCCGAGCAGCATGGCGACGAATTCACCGGTGACGGTCGCCCAGGCGACGCCGGCGACGCCCCAGCCGAGCTCCAGCCCCAGCAGGATGCAGAGCGCGATGTTGATGCCGTTCAGCACCAATTGCAGCATCAGTCCCAGCCCGCCCTCGCCGCGCCCCAGCACATAGCCGAGGATGGCGTAGTTGATCAGCGAGAACGGAGCCGCGAGCAGCCTGATGCGGATATAGACGGCCATCGCTTCGCTGACGCGCGGCTCGGCATCCATGAACCACTGTCCGGCGGTGGCGAACAGTGGCGCAAGGGCGGCAAGCACGATGCCGGCAACGACCGCGATCAGCACGGCACGCCAGAACACCGCCTGTTCCTCCAGTTCGTCGCCACGTCCAAGCGCCTGGGCGACGAGGCCCGTGGTGCCGGAGCGCAGGAAATTGAACGAGGTGAAGACGACGTCGAAGACCAGGGCACCCGCCGCCAGGCCACCGAGAAGGGCAGCGTCGCCGAACTGGCCGATCACCGCGGTGTCGACGATGCCGAGCAGCGGCGTCGTCAGATAGGCCAGCGTCATCGGCACCGCGATGGCGAGCACCGAGCGGTTGGTGACGACAAAGGACCGTCTGTTGGCCGTTGCTGACACCTGATCCAGGACCCGACCCTCATTGCGGCTTGCTCGAATGGCCGATGTGCCCCAGTTTCCCGACGCCGCGCAATCTTTCATCGCGTCATGGTCAACCGAAACCCGCTTCTGGCGCACCGAGCGCTCATGCCACTGCAGATCGTTCATCATCCCGACTACGACGCCGGTTTTGCCGTCAACCATCGCTTCCCGATGAGCAAATACCCATTGCTGATGGAAGCCCTGAGCGCGCGCGGACTTGCCGGGCCCGAGGCGCTCAGCATGCCCAGGCCGGCGCCGGCATCATGGCTGAAGCTTGCTCATGCCGCCTCGTATGTCGATCAGGTGCTGGCCTGCGAAGTGCCTGAAAAGATCGAGCGCGAGATCGGCTTTCCGGTGGGTCCGCGGGTCTCGCTCAGGGCGCAGCTCGCAACGGGCGGCACGGTGCTGGCGGCGCGGCTGGCGTTGCTGAACGGCATCGCCTGCAACACCGCCGGCGGCAGCCATCATGCGCGGCGCGCGCAAGGCGCCGGCTTCTGCACCTTCAACGATGTTGCCGTGGCTTCGCTGGTGCTGCTTGCCGAAGCTGCCGCCCGCAACATCCTGATCGTCGATCTCGACGTCCATCAGGGCGACGGCACGGCGGACATTCTGGGCGATGAACGGCGCGTGTTCACCTTTTCCATGCATGGCGACCGTAACTATCCGGCGCGCAAGATCGCTTCCGACCTCGACGTCGCCCTGCCCGACGGCACCGGCGATGCGGCCTATCTCGAAAGGTTGGGCGGCATTCTGCCGGAACTCACCGCCAGGGCGCCCTGGGACATCGTTTTCTACAATGCCGGGGTCGACGTCCATGCCGATGACCGGCTTGGCAGGTTATCGCTGTCGAACGAGGGGCTGCGCGCCCGTGACGACATGGTGATCCGTCATTTCCGCGCGCTCCGCATCCCGGTCTGCGGCGTTATCGGCGGCGGCTATTCGACTGACGTGGCGGCGCTTGCCGCGCGCCATGCCATCCTGTTCGAAGTGGCATCAGGCTTCGCGTGAGGCCTGACCGATTGAGCATGATCCTTGCCGAACCGCAGGTTCGGGGCCATACCTATTTCCGGTAGTTGGCGATCCTGAGCAGGAGGAAGGCCGGAATGACGATCGCCGCGCCCAGCAGGATGTAGCCGAGGAAACGGTCAATGGCGCGGAAGCCCAGATTCCAGAGATCGACGAAGAAATTCCGGATGCCGTAGAGCACATCCACCGGCGACCAGCCGAAAGCGTTCATGACAAGGCCGACGAGGAACGATACCACCAGCAGCTTCAGAAGCACCCGGAGCGGCGTATCGCCGAGAAAGCGCGTCAGTGCGGACAAGGCGTGTCTCCAGATTCGGTTAACCCGATTCGGGTACAGGTTCAGAAATACGCACTTGCCGCGCTGGCATCAAGGTGGTCGCTGAATCCAGTTGCTCCGCACGGCGGTTTGCGGATTGTCTGCTCGCCGACCTTGACACCTATGTTGCAGCGCAGCAAAATTGGAGGACAGAGGGTAATCCGTTGATATTGATCTGCCAGACTCATCGCCCGACTATGGACGGACTGCGCCGTCTCGCCGTGACCTGCGAACACAGGGCTTCTTGAATGAAGTACAGGCGCGATATCGATGGCCTTAGGGCTGTTGCGGTGCTGCCGGTTGTACTCTTCCATTTCGGAATCTCGGCAATTCCAGGCGGCTTTACCGGCGTCGATATCTTCTTCGTCATATCCGGCTACCTGATCACCGGAAGTCTTCTGGACGACCTTGAACGCGGCCAATTTTCGATCGTCAGCTTCTACTGGCGCCGTGCCCGGCGCATTCTGCCGGCTCTGATCTTTGTCACGCTTCTCACCTGTATTGCGGCATTGTTCATTCTTCTGCCGTCAGATCTGCATGAATTCAGTCTCAGCGTCATAGCGGCCTCGACTTTCTGGTCGAACATCTATTTTTGGAAAACGTCAAATTACTTCTCCATCGATGCCGAGCTCCGACCGCTGCTGCATACGTGGTCGCTTTCGGTCGAGGAGCAGTACTATATCTTTGCCCCAATCCTGATGTTCCTGATCTATCGCTATTTTGCGAAGCGCTGGCTGACAGCACTCCTGCCGATCATTCTCGGCAGCTTCGTGCTGGCGGTGATGGCGACATGGCTGGCGCCAAGCGCGGGATTCTACCTGCTGCCGACACGGGTCTGGGAACTCATGCTGGGCGCTGTGCTCATGCTGAAACGGCCCCCGCCGTTGAGCAATCGATTTCTTATGGAACTGGTGGGGCTGGCCGGATTTGGCCTTCTCGCCATCGGGTTCTTCGCGATTTCGGAGAGCGACCCGTTCCCGGGCTACAACGCTTTGTATCCGTGCCTCGGAACGGCACTCCTCATCTATGTCGGCCAAAACAGCCCCTCGACGATCGCTAGCCGCATACTCGAAGTCCGACCGCTGGTCTGGATCGGTCTCATCTCGTATTCGCTGTATCTTGTTCACTGGCCGATCAATGCGTTCGCGCACTATCTTTCATTGCAAAAACTCGACCCGTCGATGACCGTTGCGATGACGGTTGCAAGCTTCGCATTGGCTGCATTCTCCTGGAAGTATATCGAGCAGCCGTTTCGGCAGAAAAGGAGCTTCACCGCCCCGATGCCCATCTTCGCCTTTTCAGCCGGCGCGATCGCTCTTCTTTGCGTTGGCGGGGCGACCGGGGCGCTCGGCAACGGTTTTCCGCAACGGTTTCCGGACTATGCCCAACAGCGGATCCCTGTCGGGGACTGGCTCAAGGGCACCTGTTTCAACGAGGGCTCCAGCCGGATCGAAAGCTGGAACATCAAGGACTGCACACGCACTCGCGGCTTCCCTACAACCGTTTTGTTGTGGGGCGACTCGTTTGCCGCCCACTATGTATCGGGCCTGGAGGCCAACATAAATCAGCTTCAGGCCAACGTCGTCGAATACACATACGCAGGCTGTCCACCAATCCTCTCTTACTTCTCCTATGCACGCCCGGATTGCATGCGGTTCAATCAGCAGGCCCTGAAAGTCATCCAGGACGCCGGCATCAAGACGGTTGTACTCAGCGGCCGGTGGACCGACTATGAGGCCAGGAGTTTCGACGGTCTCCAGCAAACGATCGATACGCTTCATGGCCTGGGTGTGCGCGTGTTTGTCATCGGCCAGTCTCCGCAGTTCATAACCGACGTTCGGAAAATCGCATTCTTCGCAAAGCGCGGAAATCTCAGTGATACGTCCTGGCCGATGGCCATGGATCCCGACATCAACAACCGCGTGCGCTCATTTACCAAAGGCGCCACCTTCATCGATCCGCTCGAATTCCTCTGTAGCGCAGGACGCTGCTCCTACGCCGACGCAGGCCAGTTTCTCTATTTCGACTATGGCCATTTCTCCTCGATAGGGGCCACGCGGGCCATTGCGAAATACTGGCCGGTGTTTGCGGTAGACGATGCCCTTGCCACGACGAAGTAGCGGCGGGCGGCGGGCAAAGCTCGAATGCGCGCTTAACGATTGCCCGAACGCCGGATTGCGTGGTAACGAGGCTGCTGCGCGGGTATGATGTAATGGTAGCTTGTCAGCTTCCCAAGCTGAACGCGCGGGTTCGATTCCCGCTACCCGCTCCAGCCGTCAGCCCACCTCTCTCTCAACCCACCTCCCTCAAGATAAAGTCGTGCAGCATCTTGGCTGCCGGCGACAGCACGCGATTCTTCACGGTGATCAGGCTGTAGGGCCTGACCTCGATGTCGAACTCGGTCTGGACGACGTCGATGGCGCCGGCCAGCCCCTCGGGATTCTGGATGAATTTCGCCACCTGAATCGACACCGGCGCGATGGCGTCCGACTGCGCGACCATGACCAGGGTCAGAAGCAGCGAACTGGTGTTGAGGATGCGGTCCGGCAGCGCGATGTTGCGGTTCAGGAAATTGCTTTCCATCGCTTGGCGCAGTGGCGAGCCGCCCGACTGGAAAACCCAGTCGTAGGCAGCGGTCTCCTCCAGCCGCACCGCCTTGCCCTTGGCGAGCGGGTGGCCGCGGCGCACGATCAGGCAGGCTTTTTCAACACCGATGACGCGGGCCTCGAACAGCCGTGGATTGAGGTCGTCGGGGATGCGCGCGATGATGAAATCGTGACGCGTGGCGATCAGCTCGCGCGCCAGCACATTGGAGGTCTCGACCTGCATGGTGATCTCGATACGCGGATAGATGCGCCGGATTTCGCGGATCGCCGGCACGGCGAGCTCGATCGCAGGGGCCGTCACCGCGCCCAGGAACACCGAGCCGCCCTTGCCCGCCTTGAGCTCGGATATCTCGCGGTCGACCTCACGCATCTCGAGCAGGATCGAGCGCGCGCGCCTCGCCAATGCCTTGCCATAGGGCGTCAGCGTGATGCCGCGCGGCAGCCTTTCGCACAGCTTGACGTCGAGCACTGCCTCCATCTCGGCGATCATCCGTGAGGCGGCGGGCTGCGAAATGTTCATGACCTGGGCTGCCGCGCTGACCCGGCCATGGTCGTCAAGGGCTGCGATCATGCGCATGTGGCGCAGGCTGAGGCCGCTGCGCAGCAGGATCTCTCCGTCGCCGGGGGGTTCTTCGTAACCGGCTGAAAGTCCATCAGGATTCCGCAGCGCCGCCATCGTCTTTTTCTGTCCCGCTCGTGGCCACCGGCAATCCGGCCAGGTCTTCGTCGGCTTTCAATATATCAGTTTCGGTATAGCAACCATCAAAGATCGCATTTGACAGTTATGGCAAAGAGCCACACCCTTTGCGCGTCCTGAAGCTTGACCGTCGCCAGCGAGAAAAATCGCATCGACTGGAACCAGAGTCTCAGGGCCGATTGGGAGGATACCGGAGATCGATATGACGGCAGCGGCGCGTTTGGCGCTCCTGCACGATCGCGCGGCCCACGAAACCCAGGGTGCGCGTCCATCAAACAGGGAGAGTTAATGTGAAGATCATCAAGACACTGGCCGCCGTCGCGGCCCTTGGCATCGCGGCCATGACGGTCCCGGCGCAGGCAGGCGAAGGCCTCGTCGGCGTGCTGATGCCCACAAAGACCTCGCAGCGCTGGATCAACGACGGCGACGCCGTCAAGTCCCAGCTCGAGGCTCTGGGCTACACTGTCGACCTGCAATATGCGCAGGACGATATCCCCAATCAGCTCAGCCAGCTGGAAAACGAAATCACCAAAGGCCCGAAGGCGCTGATCATCGCCTCAATCGACGGCACCACGATGTCGGACGCGCTGCAGAAGGCGGCTGACGCCGGCGTCGTCGTCGTCGCCTATGACCGCCTGATCAAGAAGACCGCGAATGTCGACTACTACACCACCTTCGACAATTTCGGCGTCGGCGTCATCCAGGCCAAATCGCTGCTCAAGGGCCTCGGCTATCCCGAAAACAAGGGTCCGTTCAACGTCGAGCTGTTCGGCGGTTCGCCGGACGACAACAACGCCTTCTTCTTCTACAACGGCGCCATGTCGGTGCTGCAGCCGCTGATCGACGACAAGACCCTCGTCGTGAAGTCCGGCCAGATGGGCATGGACAAGGTCGGCACGCTGCGCTGGCTGGCAGCGACCGCCCAGGCCCGCATGGACAATCTGCTCTCCGCCAACTACTCGGATGGCAGCCGCGTCGATGGCGTGCTCTCGCCGTATGACGGCCTGTCGCGCGGCATCATCGCCTCGCTGCGCGCCGTTGGTTACGGCACGGCCGACCAGCCCTGGCCAATCGTCACCGGCCAGGACGCCGAGACCGCTTCGGTCAAGGCGATCATCGCCGGCGAGCAGTACTCGACCGTGTTCAAGGATACCCGCGAACTCGCCAAGGCGACGGTCGAGCTCGTCGACAAGGTGCTCTCGGGCGGCAAGCCGGAAGGCCTCGACACCACGACCTACAACAACGACGTCAAGGTCGTCCCCTCGATCCTGCTGACGCCGCATGAGGTCGACAAGTCGAACTACCAGGCCCTCGTGGTCGACTCCGGCTACATCAAGGCCGAAGAGCTGAAGTAACCGCAGTTGCAAAGTCTGGGGTCCTGCGCAACGCAGGGCCCCTTTTCGTTAACCAGCGAGGCCGGTATGTTTGCCGATCTCGGAGGAGCTTAATTCCTGATGACCTCGACGATTTTGGAGATGCGTGACATCACCAAGACGTTTCCCGGCGTCAAGGCGCTGTCGAATGTCAACCTCAGCGTTGAGGAAGGCGAGATCCATGCCGTGGTCGGCGAGAACGGCGCCGGCAAATCGACGCTGATGAAGGTGCTTTCGGGCGTGTACCCATCCGGCACCTATGACGGCGAAATCATCTATCGCGGCGATGAGTGCCATTTCAAAGGCATCCACGACAGCGAGCGCCGCGGCATCGTCATCATCCACCAAGAACTCGCGCTGGTGCCGATGCTGTCGATCGCCGAAAACATCTTTCTCGGCAACGAGCAGGCCAGATTCGGCATCATCGACTGGAACGCCAACGAGACGCGCACCGGCGCTCTGCTCAAGAAGGTAGGCCTCAAGGAAGACCCAAAGACGCTGATTACCAATATCGGCGTCGGCAAGCAGCAGCTGGTCGAGATCGCCAAGGCGCTCAGCAAGGAAGTGAAGCTGCTCATTCTCGACGAGCCGACGGCATCGCTCAGCGAAAAGGACAGCCAGGCGCTGCTCGATCTGCTCCTCGAATTCAAGCGGCAAGGCATCACCTCGATCCTGATCTCGCACAAGCTCAACGAGATCAATCGGGTCGCCGACAAGGTCACGATCATCCGCGACGGGCGCACCATCGAGACGCTGCCCAAGAAAGACATCTCGGAAGACCGCATCATCACCTCGATGGTCGGCCGTTCGCTGGACGACCGGTTCCCGCCGCGAGAGCCAGAGATTGGCGAGACCGTGCTCGAGGTGAAGAACTGGTCGGTCTATCACCCGATCCATGCCGAGCGGCAGGTGATCAAGGGCATCGATATCAACGTCCGCAGGGGCGAGGTGGTGGGTATCGCCGGGCTGATGGGTGCTGGACGTACCGAATTCGCGATGAGCCTGTTCGGCCGCTCCTATGGCCGCCGCATCACGGGCGAAGTGCTGCTCAAGGGCAAGCCCATCGATGTCTCCTCTGTCAGCAAGGCGGTGGAACATGGCATTGCTTACGTCACCGAGGATCGCAAGACCTACGGTCTCAACCTAATCGATCATATCAAGCACAACATCACGCTGGCCAATCTTCCCGGCGTGTCGCGCCATAGCGTGATCGACGATATGCGCGAGCTTGCGGTAGCCAACGACTACAAGGCCAAGACCAACATCCGCTCGTCCAGCGTCTATCAGATGACCGGCAACCTGTCGGGCGGCAATCAACAGAAGGTGGTGCTGTCGAAGTGGCTGTTCGCCAATCCGGAAGTGCTGATCCTCGACGAGCCGACGCGCGGCATCGACGTTGGCGCCAAGTATGAAATCTATACGATCATCGCGCGTCTCGCCTCGGAGGGTAAGGCGATCATCGTCATCTCGTCGGAAATGCCCGAACTGCTCGGCATCACCGACCGCATCTATGTCATGAACGAAGGGCGTATCGTCGGCGAAATGGCGGCGAGCGATGCCAGCCAGGAAAAGATCATGCGCGCCATCGTTCGCGGAGAAGGAAAAGCATCATGAGCACCGAAAGCGCTCCCGTGCCGAAAAGCGGCGTCGCCGAAGATGTGCAGCAGGGGCCGCGCGTTGCCGTCTCGGCGCTGGTCACCAACCTGCGCGAATACGGCCTGATCCTGGCGCTGATCCTCATCATGGTGTTCTTCCAGTTCACGACGTCCGGAACGCTGTTCAAACCGGTGAACCTGAGTAACCTGGTGCAGCAGAACAGCTTCATCATCGTGATGGCGCTGGGCATGCTGCTGGTGATCGTCTCCGGCCATATCGATCTCAGCGTCGGCTCCGTCGCCGGTTTCATCGGCGCGCTGGCAGCGATGATGATGGTCATCTGGCCTCTCGGCCCTTTCAGCAATCCGCTGGTGGTGTCGATCATCTGCCTGATCGTCGGTGGCGCAATCGGCGCGGCACAAGGCTACTGGATTGCCTATCACCGAATACCAAGCTTCATCGTCACCCTGGCGGGGATGCTGATCTTCCGCGGCATCTGCCAGGCGCTGCTGGGTGGCGGGTCTTCCGTGGGGCCGCTTCCGGTCGGCTTCAAGGCGCTAAGTTCCGGCTTCATTCCGGACGTGATCGGCTCGTTGACGCTGATCCCGCCGGTCGTGAACGCCGCTGGCAAGACCATCGTCGGCAGCGGGCTGACGCTGCACATGACGACGATCGTGATCGGCCTCGTCGCTGTGCTCGCCTATGCCTATCTCGGGCTCAGGGCGCGGCGCAGCCGAGAGCGGCATGGCTATGAAGCCGAACCCTTCCCGCTGTTTGTCGTCAAGACCCTGGTGATCAGCGCCCTGACGCTGTTCCTGGTCTACCAATTCGCCACCTACAGAGGTCTGCCAATCGTTCTCGTGGTGATGGGCGTGCTGATCGCGCTGTTCGTCTTCGTCACCAAACGCATGACGGTCGGCCGTCGTATCTACGCAATGGGCGGCAATGCCAAGGCGGCGCAGCTATCGGGTATCAAGACCGAGCGGCTGACCCTGATGGTGTTCATCAATATGGGCGTGCTCTCGGCGCTCGGCGGGCTGATCATTGCGGCGCGCCTTGGCCAGGCGGTGCCGGCGGCGGGCCTCGGCAGCGAGCTCGACGTGATCGCCGCCGTGTTCATCGGCGGCGCTTCGGCGATGGGCGGCGTCGGCCAGGTTATTGGCGCGGTGGTCGGCGGCTTCATCATGGGCGTGATGAACAACGGCATGTCGATCATGGGCGTCAATGTCGATTGGCAACAGGTGGTGAAAGGCCTGGTGCTGCTCGGCGCCGTGGTCTTCGACGTCTACAACAAGAACAAGGCTTGAGCCGGGAGAAACCTGGCCGGACGAGGAAACCATACGGGTCACATCGCGGCTGCCGGCAAGAGGCCGGTGCGAAGAAGTCTCCTGAGAGACCAGGCCAGCGAGCGCAATCCGGACGAAGAATTTCACCCGTGGCACGGATTGGTCCCGAGCCGCGCAGGTCCGGGTTTGCCAGATGGGCGGCCGGGCCAAGACAATAGAGAGGGCACATCATGCTGATTTCCCAGATCCTCGACGACGCGGAGACCATCCGCGTTGTTGCCCGCAACGGCGGCAAGACCAGGATCATCAACGGCGCCCGCAGCGTCTATTCGCTGGCGATGGAGGCCGCGCGCACCGGCACCGGGCTCGCCGCCCTCATCGAGCGCAAGGGGTTCGGTGAAGCGGTCGACCTCGATGCCGCCTACAAGAAGGGACGGCTGTTGTCGCCGATCAACCATCCGGATCCGGCGCATCTTCATCTCACCGGCACCGGGCTGACGCATCTCGGCTCCGCCGCGACCCGCGATGCCATGCACAAGAAGCTCAGCACCGGCGGCGAAGAGCAGCTCACCGATTCCATGAAGATGTTCCGCATGGGGTTGGAGGGCGGCAAGCCGACCAACGGCCAGACGGGCGTGCAGCCGGAATGGTTCTACAAGGGCAACGGCACCATGGCGGTGGCGCCCGGTGCGGCACTTCTGTCGCCCGCCTTCGCCCAGGATGCCGGCGAGGAGCCGGAAATCGCCGGCATTTATGTCATCGGCGACGACGGTGCCCCGTTCCGCGTCGGCTTCACGCTGTCAAACGAGTTTTCCGACCACGTCACTGAGCGTGTGAACTATCTTTTCCTCGCGCATTCCAAGCTGCGCAACGCCTCGTTCGGGCCGGAGATCCTGATCGGCGACCTGCCGTCCGACATCAGGGGTTCCTCACGCATTGTCCGCGACGGCAAGCTGCTGTGGGAAAAGCCGTTCCTGTCAGGCGAGGCGAACATGTCGCACACCATCGCCAATCTCGAACATCACCACTTCAAATATTCGGCTTTCCGCCAGCCGGGCGACGTTCATGTGCACATGTTCGGCACCGCGACGCTGTCCTTCGCCGACGGCGTCAGGACCGAGGCCGGCGACGTGTTCGAGATCGAGGCCAAGGATTTTGGCCTGCCGCTGCGCAACCCGCTTGAAATCGAGCAGCCGGTGAAGGTGTCGGTGAAGGCGCTGTAGCGGGATCTCCCCCCTTGAGGGGGAGATGTCGCCGAAGGCGACAGAGGGGGTCGTCTCGCGTAGAGCGCCAGCCCCCTGCGTCTGCGATAAAGAGCCGAGCCCGGCCGGACCGACCCCCTCTGGCCTGCCGGCCATCTCCCCCTCAAGGGGGGAGATTGGCAGTTCCTACCTCAGTAAATATCGAAGTCGAAATATTTGGCCTGGATCTTCTTGTAGGTGCCGTCGGCGACGATTGCATCGATCGCGGCGTTGAGCTTTTCGCGCAGCGCATTGTCTTCCTGGCGCACGGCGATGCCCGCTTCCGTCTCAGTGCCCTTGACGTCGCCGACCATCTTGCAGCAGCCGTCGCTCGACTTCTTCATCCAGTCCATCAGCACGAACTTGTCTGAAAGGACGGCATCGAGGCGGCCGTTCATCAGGTCGGTAACCGCCTCCTCCTGGGTCGGATAGAGCTTCGCCTCGGCACCGGCCTTGCCATAGACATCCTGGGCATAGTCGGCCTGGGTGGTCGAAGCCTGGGCGCCGACCGTCTTGCCGGCGAGTGCGGCGGGTTCGGTCGAGGCAATATCGCTGTCTTTCAAGGCCACCAGCGAAAGCGGCGTCGTATAGTATTTGTTGGTGAAGGAGACCTGCTTCTTGCGCTCTTCGGTGATGCTCATGGACGCGACGATGGCGTCGAACTTTCTGGCCTGGAGCGCCGGAATCATGCCGTCCCAGTCCTGCGTGACAAGTTCGCATTCGACCTTCATCTGAGCGCAAAGCGCCTCGGCGATGTCGATATCGAAGCCGACGAGCTTGCCATCCGCGGTGATGGTGTTGAACGGCGGATAGGCGCCTTCGGTGGCGATCTTCAATTTTTCCTGTGCTTGCGCCGAAAAGGACCCGGCTGATATCACCAACATGGCGGCTGTTGCTGCCGATGCGATCCATCTTGAAATCTGCATTTTTTTGTTCCCTTGGTTCAGAGCCACCCTGACGGCTGGGCACAGCCAAGCACGTCGCGCAGGGTTCAGGCAAGCGCGGTCTGATCGTGATGGGCGATCAGCGCGCGGCGCGGAAATGCTTGGACAGTTTCAGGCCCTGTGCCTGATAGTTCGAGCCGAGATCTGTGCCGTAGAGCGCCTGCGGCCGCTTCAGCATGTGCTCGTAGACCAGCCGTCCGACGATCTGACCGTGGTCGAGGATGAACGGCACTTCGTGGCTGCGCACTTCGAGCACCGCCCTGCTGCCGGTGCCGCCGGCCGCCGAATGGCCAAAGCCCGGATCGAAGAAACCGGCATAGTGGACACGGAATTCGCCGACCAGCGGATCGAAGGGCGTCATCTCGGCGGCGTAGAGCGGCGGCACATGCACCGCCTCCTGGCTGACGAGGATATAGAATTCGTCCGGATCGAGCACCAATTCGCCGGCACCGCTCTTGTAGAGCGGCTCCCAGAAGTCGACAACATCCTGTGCGGCGCGCTTGTCGACATCGACCAGGCCGGTGTGGTGCTTGCCGCGGTAACCGACCAGGCCATCCTTATCGCCATCGAGATCGATCGACAGCGCGATGCCGCCGCCGGAAATGTTCGGTGGCTCGGTGGCGACGAGCGTCTCGGCGCGGTGCAAGTCGTTGAGCTCGCTTTCAGACAAAAGCGCATTGCCGGTGCGGAACCTGATCTGCGACAGCCGCGAGCCGGTGCGGACGACGATCGGAAAGGTGCGCGGGCTGACTTCCAGATAGAGCGGGCCGTTGTAACCGGCAGCGATCTTGTCGAACTCGTGGCCGCGATCGGTCATCACGCGGGTGAAAATGTCGAGCCGTCCGGTCGAGCTCTTCGGGTTGGCCGAGGCCGAAATGTTTGCCGGAAGTGCCAGGCTCTCCAGCAGCGGCACGATATAGACGCAGCCCGTCTCCAGCACCGCGCCGTCGGCGAGATTGATTTCGTGCAGCTTCAGGCGGTCGAGTTTTTCAGCGACCCTGTGGTTCGGGCCGGGCAGGAAGGAGGCGCGCACCCGCCAGGCCTTGTCGCCAAGCCTGAGGTCGAGACTGGCCGGCTGGATCTGGTCGGCATCGAGCGCGCGTAGCGACGTCAGCGCGCCCGACTGGAACAGCGCCGAAATATTCTGATCGGGAAGAATGCCTGTCTGCCGCAAAGTCTGGCTCCGCTCGAAGGCCGGGCAACGTATCGTTTTGCCGCAGGTTCTTGCCGCGGAACCTGCTGGTACAAACCTCTTAATCATGCCGGCAATTGACGCAAGCGCGGCGCGGGTCTAAAGGGTCGTTATCCCGTGGTGATTTGGCCGGTCGGCTTGCAGCCACGTTAAACAAGTCGCTAAAGGACCGTCGGGCCGCAAGGCCGTATGGACCGGTTGCGACTTTCGCGACCGGTTTTTTTGTGTCTGGAACAAAAGTGATGACAAGCAAGAAGCGCAACTGGAAACCTCAGACAACACTCGTGCATAGCGGGACCTTGCGTTCCGGCTTCGGCGAGACCTCCGAGGCGATGTACCTCACCCAGGGCTATGTCTACGACACCGCGCAGGCGGCGGAAGCGCGCTTCAAGGGCGAGGAACCGGGCTTCATCTATTCGCGCTATGCCAACCCGACGGTCGACATGTTCGAGAAGCGCATGTGCGCACTGGAAGGTGCCGAAGATGCACGCGCCACAGCATCCGGCATGGCGGCGGTCACCGCAGCACTTTTGTGCAGCGCCAAGGCCGGCGATCATATCGTGGCGGCGCGCGCGCTGTTTGGCTCCTGCCGCTGGGTGGTCGAGACGCTGGCGCCGAAATACGGCATCGAGGCGACGCTGGTCGACGGCACCGAAATCGCCAATTGGGAAAAGGCGGTCAGGCCGAACACCAAGCTGTTCTTTCTTGAAAGCCCAACCAATCCGACGCTGGAAGTCGTCGACATCGCAGCCGTTGCCTCGCTTGCCAATTCGATCGGCGCGCGGCTGATCGTCGACAATGTCTTTGCCACGCCGTTGCAGCAGAAGCCCTTGCAGCTCGGCGCCCATATCATCGTCTATTCGGCGACCAAGCACATCGACGGCCAGGGCCGCTGCCTCGGCGGCGTCATCCTGTCGGACAAGAAGTGGATCGATGAGAACCTGCACGACTATTTCCGCCACACCGGTCCGAGCCTGTCGCCCTTCAACGCCTGGACGCTGCTGAAGGGCCTGGAGACGCTGCCGCTGCGCGTGCGCCAGCAGACGGAAAGTGCCGGCCGGATCGCAGATTTCCTTGCCGAGCGATCAGGGATTGCCCGTGTCATCTATCCGGGCCGCGCCGACCACCCGCAGGCGGCGATCGTCAAAAAGCAGATGTCGGGCGGCTCGACGCTGATCTGCCTCGACGTCAAGGGCGGCAAGCAGGCGGCCTTCGCCTTCCAGAACGCGCTCGATATCGTGCTGATCTCCAACAATCTCGGCGACGCCAAGAGCCTGATCACTCACCCGGCGACGACGACGCACAAGAATCTGAGCGACGAGGCGCGCGCCGAACTCGGCATCGGGCCAGGCACGCTCAGGCTGTCTGTCGGCCTGGAGGACGCCGACGACCTGCTCGAAGACATCGAGCAGGCATTGAAAGCCGCCAGATAGGGATACGCACTGGAGCGGCTTTGCTCGCATCGTCAAAAGCAGGCGCTGTCAGGCGCCCGACGGGGTCTCTTCCAATTCCGCAGCGGCGCTGGTGTGGATGGTCATCGTGTTGCCGCGCCAGTCGACGGCACCGCTGAGCCAGCCTCGCGCCCAAATGGCGGGAAGCATCACGTCCCGCGCAACCATCGCCGGGATCATGCGCAGCGACAGGTGCCAGCCCTTAGCCGAGGCGAGAGCGCATTCCGGCAAATACGCGACTACCAGCACGGCGATGGCGGTTGCCGACAGGCTGAAGCCGGCGCTGGCCGCCGCAATCAGCGCAAGCGCCAGCGGCATCGCCGCGCCGATCAGTATCTCGGGCGCGAAGAACAGGGGGAAGGTGACGCGGCGCAGGCGTGCCCAGCGGGCCTGGCGCGACCAGATTTCGCCGAGAGTGCGCAAACCGAGCGGCTGCTCAAAGGGCGAGGCGACGAGATTGACGCGCAGTCCGAGCCCGTTGACCAGCTTGGTCGCGGCGGCGTCCTCGGCGATCTCGGCGGCAAGCGCACGGATGCCGCCATTGGCGTCGAGCATGGGCTTGTCCCACAACATGCTCTTGCCCTGGGCAAAACCGAGGCCGATCACCTCGCCGGCATATTGCCAGCGCGCCTGTAGGGTGTTGAGGAATGCGCATTCGACCTCCGCCCAGAACCCGTCCGGCCGCGAGCCGATCGGCGTCGAGCAGACAAGGCCGGTGTCGGGCCGCCACGTCGCCATCAGATGCTGGACATAGTCCCTCGGCATCAGGACGTTGGAATCGGCAAGGATGACCCAGCGGTGGCGCGCGGCCTCCCAGCCCTTCACACAATTGTTGAGTTTCGGATTGCCGCTGATGCGGTCGTCGCCGACGAGCAGCCGGGCCGGCACGGCCGGAAAGCGGGCGATCGCATCGGTGATCGGCCTGACCACCGGGTCGTCGGCATGGGCGACGCAGAAGATGAGCTCATAGCGCGGCCAGTCGAGCGAGAAGACGCGCTCGAGCGTTTCCTCGGCAAACGGCTCGACGCCGCGCGACGGCACGACGATCGACACCGCAGGCGCCTTGCCGGCTGGCGGCGCGATCCTGCCAGGCCGCTTCAGCTTCAACGAAGCGAGCAGGATGCTGGCGAGATTGACAAGGAGCAGAGCTGTGGAAAGCAAGGCGGCTGTGACTGTCAGTTCCATCGATATCTGGTCACTCCAGAAAAACCGGCCGCATGGAAGCCGTTTTCAACAGTTCGACAGAATGCTGAGTCGCCCGGCCCTGCACACCATCATTGTCATGTGTCACTTAAATGACATTGTTCTTCGGCAGCTGCGCTCAAAGGAGTCGGACAACGCCAGAAAGCACCCGGTTGACCAAACCACGGAGAGCGTCGAAAGTTCCGTCTACATATTGTGGAGTAGTCTATGTACAGCGCCGTTACGCGCAACATCGAAGTACAGGTCAGGCCGTTCTATCTGGAGGATCGCTCCGATCCGTCGGAGAACCGCTATGTCTGGGGCTACCAGGTCACCATCGACAATCAGTCGGATGAATTCGTGCAGCTTCTGTCACGCTACTGGCACATCACCGACGGCACCGGCCGGGTCGAGGAAGTGCGCGGCGCCGGTGTTGTCGGCGACCAGCCCGAACTCAACCCCGGCGACAGTTATCAATATACATCCGGCTGCCCGCTCTCGACGCCGTCCGGCATCATGGTCGGCCACTACACGATGCGCAACAAGCGGGGCGAGACGTTTGATATCGCCATCCCCGCCTTTTCGCTCGACTTGCCGGGCACACGGCGGACGGTGAACTGAGAGAGAAAGCATCGGCCGTTCGCGCCGCCCCTCATCCGCCTGCCGGCACCTTCTCCCCGTAAAGGACGGGGAGAAGGGACAAGCTCCAGCGCCCCCCTCTCCCCGTCCTTATGGGGAGAGGGTGAGGGTGAGGGGCAGCGCCAACGCTATCCACTTTACTGTGCCGAGCCGAACTCCGCCGGATCGAAGTCATATTGCTTCGAGCAGAATTCGCAGGCGACGTGAATGCCGCCATCCTCGGTGCTGTCCCTGATCTCGTCGGCGGAGAAGCCTTCGAGGATGCCGCGGATCTTCTCCTTGGAGCATGAGCACTGGTCGGCGACCGGCACGCCGCCGAAGACATGGACGCCGTGCTCGTGGAACAGCCGGTAAAGCAAGCGCTCGGCGCCGATCGTCGGATCGATCATCTCCGTCGGCTCGATCGTTCCAAGCAACGCCAGCAGTTCCTGCCAGGAATTGTCGGCCGGATCGTGGATCTCCTCACGCGGATCGCCGTCGCCGCCCGGAAGGTCGGGCACGCGCATGCGTTCGGGCGATTGCGGCAGGAATTGCGCCAGAATGCCACCGGCACGCCATTGCTCGCGGGCACCGCCGACGCCGGGCGTCAACAGCTTGGCCACCGAGAGCCTGAGATCGGTCGGGATCTGCTCCGACTGACGGAAATAGGTGCGCGCGGCCTCTTCCAGCGTCTCGCCGTCGAGCTGGACGATGCCCTGATAGCGTTGCGTGTGGGCGCCCTGGTCGATGGTCAGGGCCAGGACACCGCTGCCGAGCAGCGTCTGCTGCGAGGTCTCGCCGGCAGACGTCAGCGCTTCCAGCCGGTCGGCATCAAAGCGCGCATAGGCGCGCAGAGCCTGCGGCGTGGAAAAATCCGCAACCAGCATGTCGACCGGCCCGTCGGTGCGGGTCTGCAGGATGAACTTGCCCTCGAATTTGAGCGAGGTGCCGAGCAGCACCGTCAGCACGCAGGCTTCCGCCAGCAGGCGGGCGACCGGCTCGGGATAGTCATGACGGCTGAGGATCGCGTCGAGCATCGGCCCGAGCTGGACGGTGCGGCCACGCACGTCGAGCGGGCCGACCTCGAAGGGCACGACATGATCGTCGCCGGCATAGCCGAACTCGCCGAGTTTGGGTTGATGTTCAGCCAATTGATGAGTTTCCAACATAACAAAGCTCCGGGGCGCGGCCATGCCGCCCTCCGGGGCGCATGCGTCGAAACGCGCTCGATTTGCGTGATGCGCCTGAGATAGGCACCACACATTGCCGGATCAAGGTGGCCCGGATCAAGGTGGCCCGGATCAAGCGCCGAGGCACCAGGCCAGAACCGCCTTCTGGGCGTGGAGCCGGTTCTCGGCCTCGTCGAACACCACCGAATGCGGCCCGTCGATGACCTCGTCGGTGACCTCCTCGCCGCGATGCGCCGGCAGGCAGTGCATGAACAATGCGTCGGGCTTTGCCTTCGCCATCAGCGCCGCGTTGACCTGATAGGGTGAGAAGACATTGTGGCCGCGGGCACGGTGCTCCTGGCCCATCGACACCCAGCAGTCGGTGACAACGCAGTCGGCCTCGTGGACCGCCTCCTCGGGCGAGCGGGTGAAATTCAACTTGCCGCCATGCGCCGTCGACCAGTCGACATGCTTCTGCGCCGGCTCGCTGCCTTCCGGCACGGCAACGTTGAGGTTGAAGCGGAACCGCGCCGAGGCTTCCAGAAGCGAATGCAGCACGTTGTTGCCGTCTCCGGTCCACGCGATGGTCTTGCCGGCGACCGGACCGCGATGTTCCTCGAAGGTCATGATGTCGGCCATCAGCTGGCAGGGATGGGTATCGTCGGTCAGCCCGTTGATGACGGGAACGGTGGCGTTCTCGGTCAGCTCCAGCAGCCGGTCATGCGATGTGGTGCGGATCATGATCGCATCGACATAGCGCGACAGCACCTTGGCCGTGTCGGCGATGGTTTCGGAGCGGCCGAGCTGCATCTCGGTGCCGGTCAGCATGATGGTCTCGCCGCCGAGCTGGCGCATGCCGACGTCGAAGGACACGCGCGTGCGCGTCGACGGCTTGTCGAAGATCATCGCCAGCACCTTGCCTTCGAGCGGTTTCGTCCGCTCGCCGGCCTTGAGCCTTGCCTTTCGCACGACGGCATCGTCCAGCATGAAGCGCAGATCGCCCTCAGAAACGGCGGAAAGATCGGTGAAATGGCGAAGGCTCATTTGGGGTCTTTCGACTGTTACTTCGCGGCAGCCGCGGCGATGGCGTCGGCCAGGCCCCGGGCGCCGGCGCGGATGCGGTCGAGCGCCTCGTGGATCTCGGCATCGGTGACGGTGAGCGGCGGCAGCAGGCGAAGGACGTTGTCGCCGGCCGGAACCGCCAGCAGATGCTGGTCGCGCAACGCCATGTTCACCTTGGTGTTGGGTGCGGCGCATTTCAAGCCGAGCATCAGGCCGGTGCCTCTGATGTCTTCGATGATATCAGGAAATTCGTCGGCGACACTCGCCAGCCCCTGCTTCAGCAGCAACGCCTTGCGCTGGACATCCTCCAGGAAGCCGTCTTCCAGCACCACGTCGAGCACGGCGTTGCCGACCGCCATCGCCAGCGGGTTGCCGCCGAAAGTGGTGCCGTGCACGCCAGCGGTCATGCCGACGGCCGCCTCGTCGGTGGCGAGGCAGGCGCCCATCGGGAAGCCGCCGCCGATGCCCTTGGCGACCGCCATGATGTCTGGGGTGACGCCAGCCCATTCATGCGCGAACAGTTTTCCGGTGCGGCCGATGCCGCACTGGACCTCGTCGAAGATCAGGAGCAGGCCATGTTGTTCGCAGAGCTGCCTCAACCGCTTCAGCGACTGCGTCGGCACCGGGCGGATGCCACCCTCGCCCTGCACTGGCTCGATCAGTATTGCGGCGGTCTCTGAAGTGATCGCCTTTTCGGCGGCGTCGATGTCGTCGAAGCCGACCTGATCGAAGCCTTCGACCTTGGGCCCGAAGCCTTCCAGGTATTTATACTGGCCGCCGGCGGCGATGGTCGCCAGCGTGCGGCCATGAAAGGCGCCTTCGAAGGTGATGATGCGAAAGCGCTCGGGATGGCCCTTGACGAAGTGGTAGCGCCGCGCCGTCTTGATGGCGCATTCCAGCGCCTCGGCGCCGGAATTGGTGAAGAACACCTTGTCGGCGAAGGTGGCGTCGGCCAACCGCTCGCCCAGACGGCTCTGCCCCGGAATCTCGTAAAGGTTGGAGACATGCCAGACCTTGGCCGCCTGCTCGGTGAGTGCCGAGACCAGACGCGGATGGCTGTGGCCAAGCGAATTCACGGCGACGCCGCCGCCAAAATCGAGATATCGCTCGCCCTTGTCGGTGACCAGCCAGGTGCCTTCCCCATGGTCGAAGGCCAGGGGTGCGCGGGTAAAGGTCTCGAAAAGCGCCGAACCGCTCATTATATGCGTCTCCGGTACCGGAAAATCAAAAAAGCCGCCAAAGCGGCGGCCTTTGCGGCTTATCGTGTTTTTCGGCCATGAAGTCAACGAAAACGTCGCGCAATGACGCGCGGCAAGCCCTCCAGCGAGGCGCCGGCTCATAAGCGACCGGGCAAGTTGGGGAAAACCGAAAAAACCGATTCGTGTTGGCCCTCGGACTCTTGTCACCGAGTCAGCGCATAAGGTAATTGTAGTCGAGAAATAACTAGATTTCGTGCGGCGGACCTAATCACCCGATATATGTGGTGTCTGCCCGGCGAAAGCCGGATCGTGGAAGGATTCCGATCGCCGCACATTTCAGCAGGAGCGCGGTCTCATGAATTGGACTGACGAGCGGGTCGAACTTCTTAGAAAATTGTGGTCGGAGGGACTGAGCGCCAGCCAGATCGCCGCACAGCTCGGGGGTGTCAGCCGCAATGCTGTCATCGGCAAGGTGCATCGGCTGAAACTGTCGGGCCGCGGACGCTCGACCGCCACGCCGGCACGCCAGAAGAAGAGCGTGCAGGGATCAACCGTCCAGAAATCGGTGTCGCGGGCGGCAAGCACAGCGCGGCATATCACCACGTCGATCGGCGCGACCGCGCTGCAGGCGCAATTCGACGCCGTACCGATGACGCGTCATTACGTCCGTCCGGTCGAGAACGTCGTTGTGCCGATCTCGCGGCATCTGCAACTCGTCGAGTTGACCGAGCGGACATGCAAATGGCCGAATGGCGATCCGCTTTCGGAAGAATTCCATTTCTGCGGCAACGACGCGGCCGAAACCGGACCCTATTGCAAGTATCACTCCCGCATAGCGTTCCAGCCGGCCTCGGAGCGGCGCCGCAGTCGCTGAGCGAATAGCGAATAGCGAATAGAGACGGATTGAGCCTCCGCGAGGAAGCAGCTTCATTTTCACCTATTCGCTACTCGCTATTTCCTATTCGCTCTCTTTCACAGCCAGCCGCTCTTGCGGAAGCGCCAGTAGAGAACCGAGCAGACCAAAACAATCGCTCCCAGCACGATCGGATAGCCATATTCCATCCTCAGTTCCGGCATGTCGTTGAAATTCATGCCGTAGATGCCGGCGAGCGCCGTCGGCACCGCCAGGATGGCAGCCCATGAGGCAAGCTTCTTGGTGATCGCCGTTTCCTGGCTCTGACCAACCAGAAGGCTCGCCTCGAAGGCAAAGGCGAGAACCTCCCGCAAGCTGTCGATCTTCTCCTGGACGGTGCGGATGTGGTCCGTGACGTCGCGGAACAGCGGGTGCATGGCCGCATGGATCTGCGGCAGGTCGGCGCTGGTCAGCCGGCGGCAGACTTCCACCAGCGGCAGTGCCGCATTGCGCAGGCGCAACAGGTCGCGGCGCAGCATGTAAAGCCGTTCTATGTCGGAGCCGGCCATAGGTTTCAGCAGAACCTTGTCCTCGATCGCCTCGACCTCATCCTCGATCTGCTCGAGCACCGGCATGTAGTTATCGACGATGAAATCGAGAATGGCATAGAGGACGAAATCCTCGCCCTTGGCCAGCGAATGCGGGCAGCTTTCCCAGTGCTGACGAACGGCGGCATAAGAGGTTGATGGACCGTGCCTGACGCTGACGATGTAGCCGGCACCGACGAACAGATGGGTTTCGCCGAAGGTGACACGACCGTCGATCAATTGAGCCGTGCGGGCGACGATGAACAAGGCGTCGCCATATTGCTCGATCTTGGGCCGCTGATGCGGATGCTCCGCGTCCTCGATCGCCAGATCATGCAGATGGAATTGCGCCTGGACGCGAAGCAACAGGTTGCGGTCGGGCTCCAGCAGGCCGATCCAGACGACATGGCCTGGCTTCTTTGCCCATTCGCCAGCTTCCTCGATCGGAATGTCGGCGATACGCCGGCCGGCCGTGTAGACGCCGGAAGCGATAATGCTGGACGTCGGCGGCGCAGGCATGAACTCCCGAACATATTCCATTCGCAGCCTCCTGAAAGGATGGCCTTCACTAGGGACTGAGAAGCTTAACGTCCGGATAGTTTAGCGCAGTTTCATAAAGCGTTCGAGAGGCCGAGCGAGATGAGTTCAGACGGGATCTTCTCGCTTTGGCCGTTCATTTCGCGGGTAGCGCTCCCGGGAGAACAATCTTGTCTGTCTTGTCGCCCTTCGGCCGCTCGGCCGGCATCTGATCGCCGGTGACGATGTAGTAAATCGTCTCGGCGATATTGGTGGCGTGGTCGCCGATCCGCTCGATGTTCTTGGCGCAAAACAGCAGGTGCGTGCAAGGCGTGATGTTGCGCGGATCTTCCATCATGTAGGTCAGCAATTCGCGAAACAGCGAGGTGTACACGGCGTCGATCTGATCGTCGCGATCACGCACGAAGACGATCTTTTCCACCGAGCGCGACGCGTAGACGTCGAGCACTTCCTTGAGCTGCGTCAACGCTAGGTCGGCCAAGGCCTCGATGCCGCGGAACAGGCTGGTCGGCTGGCGTCCTTCTGTGACGGCAACCACGCGCTTGGCGACATTCTTGCCGAGGTCGCCTACCCGTTCGAGATCCGCCGAGATGCGGATCGCGCCGACGATCTCGCGCAAATCCGTCGCCATCGGCTGGCGCTTGGCAATGATGACGATCGCCTTGTCGTCGATCTCGCGCTGCCCTTCGTCCAGAACGAGATCATCACGGATGACCTTCTGGGCAAGGCCGGGGTCGGCGTTGACGAGCGCCGCAATCGCCTGTTCGACCATACGTTCGGCATGCCCGCCCATCGCGGCGATGCGCTTTGACAGATATTTCAACTCCTCGTCATAGGCGCTTACGATGTGCACGGACTGCATGGAAATGCCTTCCAGAGTGAGTCGTTTCCTCGAATCCCCGCTGATACGCTAGCCGGATGACAGAAAAAAGAAAAAGCCCGTTAATACGTAGTGCGGCGCTAATGCGCCGGCAAATGAACCGAGAAGGCTGCGCCCTTGCCGACCTCGGACTTGATCGAGAGCCTGGCGTTGTGGCGCGTCAGGATATGTTTGACGATCGAGAGGCCAAGGCCGGTGCCTTTCTGGGTCCGGCTGTTTTCGACATCGACGCGGTAGAAGCGCTCGGTGATGCGCGGGATGTGCTCCTCGGGAATGCCGGGACCGAAGTCCCGGATGGTGACGTCGATGCCCGGTTCGGGACCGTCATCGCTGTGAGCAATCGTCACCACGACACGTCCACCCGATTGTCCGTATTTGCAGGCGTTTTCCAGCAGATTTTCGAAGACCTGGAAAAGTTCGTCGCGATCCCCGGGCACAACGAGCGGTCCTTTCTCGAAATCCCGCTCAATGGCAACGCCGTTTTCCCTGGCAAGCGGCCCGAGCGAATCGATGACGCTGTCGAGCGTCTGGCGGAGATCGACCTCGGTTCCCGGCTTTAGATAGGGTTTCATCTCCAGCCGCGACAGCGACAACAGGTCATCGATCAGGCGCGCCATGCGGCCGGTCTGGTTCTGCATGATCTGCAGGAACTGCTCGCGCGCCGCCGGGTCGTTGCGGGCCGGGCCACGCAGCGTCTCGATGAAGCCGGAGATCGAGGCGAGCGGGGTGCGCAGTTCGTGGCTGGCATTGGCGATGAAGTCGGCGCGCATCCGGTCGATCCGGCGCGCCTCGCTCTGGTCCTTGAAAACCAGCACATAGAGGTCGGTGCCGTGGCCGACTGAAGACGCACTCACCCGATAAGCCCGTTCGACCGGCAGCTTTTCGGTATAGTCGACGACATCCGAAGCGGCGGCCCCAGACAAAATACTGTCCAGCAAGGCCTGCATCTCGGGCGCACGGAATTTCAGCGACAGCGACATGCCCGGTGCGATGCCGCCGAAGGCGGCGAAGGCGGCGGCGTTGGCATGGACGATCGTGGCGGTGCGATCGAAGATGATCAGCGGATCGGCAACGGCCGCCGCCAGATATTCCCCCGACAGGTGTTGCAGCCCGCTCGCCTCGATCGCCGCGGCATCCCCGGCGGACTGGCGCGCAACGCCGGCCGGCAGCATCGCGGCGGCAAACAGCAGCACCGCACATGCCAGCAGCACCACATAGCCGGCCGCGAAAACATAGACCGTCAGGACCGCGACGATGCCGGCCGCCAGCAGCCAGCGGCTGTTCCACAACCGACTGGCGACGGCTTGCGCCTTGCTTCGCTGTTCTGTGCCGATGTCAGCCATTGTCACCCATTCACGCGCGCCGTGCGTCCAATTGGATGCACAAAGGACGCTCTGCCACTTTTAATCTGCTGCCTCGTTCTTTCCGAAAATCGATTCCGATTTTCGGGCCGATGCAGTTAGGCTCCCAATAGCATGAGTCCGGAAGCTGGAAAGGTTCGTCTCGATGAAAAACTCCAAGGAAGATGCCACCGCGCCCGTTGCAGGCCCGCTGAAGATACGGATCGACGGCAAGGAGCTCGAGTTTGACATCGAGGATCCCAAGCTTCCCAATTGGGTCGAGGACAATAAGCTGACCGCCGGCGGCTACCCCTACGACAAGAAAATGAAAAGCGACGAGTACGACGAGACGCTCGAGCGGCTGCAGATCGAGCTGGTCAAGGCGCAGGCATGGCTGCAATCGACCGGCAAGCGGGTGATGTCGCTGTTCGAAGGACGCGATGCCGCCGGCAAGGGCGGCACGATCTTTGCGCTGCGCCAGTACCTGAATCCTCGAACCGCACGCAATGTGGCGCTGACCAAGCCGACCCCGACCGAGCTCGGACAGTGGTATTTCCAGCGCTATGTCGCGCACTTTCCGACGTCCGGCGAGTTCGTCACTTTCGACCGCTCCTGGTACAATCGCGCCGGCGTCGAGCCGGTCATGGGCTTCTGCACGCCGGAGCAGCATGAGAAATTCCTGGACGAGACGCCGTATTTTGAACGGATGATCTGCAACGAGGGCATCCATTTTTTCAAATTCTGGCTGAACATCGGTCGGGAGACACAGCTTGAGCGGTTTCACGATCGCCGCTGGAGTCCTTTGAAGAGCTGGAAATTCTCGCCGATCGACATTGCCGGCATCACCAAATGGGACGACTACACCAAGGCGCGCGATCTCATGTTCGCACGCACGCACGAGGAATTCGCGCCCTGGATCATCGTGCGGGCCAACGACAAGCGGCGCGCGCGACTTGCCGTCATCCGGCGTATCCTGTTGTCGCTTCCCTATGAGGGCCGCGACCTCGACACCATCGGCAAGGAAGACAAGAAAATCATCGGGGAAGGGCCTTCGTTCCTGGGAACAGGGGCCTGAAGCACTGCCGCGCGCCAAAGACGCGCGGCACGATTCCGGACATTCTTGTCATTCTCCCGAGTGACTTCTCATGCCGCCAGCCGGGCAATCCGCTGCAGTCGCTTCAGCGTAGCATCGTCCTGCAAAGCCTGCTGAAACAGCGAAATCTCCTGGTCGATGCGATCGCAGAGCGCGCCTGTGTCGCCCTTGAGCAGGTCGCGCGTCTGCAGCAGCGCGGCGACCGGCTTTTTGGCGAGTTGCCTGGCTCTGCCAAGTGCGGCTTCCTCGACATCGCCCGCCACGATCTCCGTGACCAGGCCAAGCATCCTAGCGTCCTCGGCACTGAGCGTGTCGCCCAGGCAGAAGAAGCGGAAAGCGCCGGCATAACCGAGTTTCTGCGGCGCCAGGATGCTGGTCGCCGCGTCCGGCACGAGGCCGAAATCGACGAACGGCACCCGGAACGTGCTTTCATCAGATGCGATCACCATGTCGCAATGGAACAGGATGGTGCAGCCGACGCCGACGGCGCCGCCATCGACACAGGCAAGGACCGGTTTTGGAAACGTCGCCAGCGTGCGGAACATGTCGGTGACGGCGGCGATCAATCGTTGATGCTTGGTGGCGTCGAGGAACTCGGAAAAGTCGCCGCCGAGGCAGAAGCAGCCGGCGAGGCCGCGCAGCACTACGACGCGCACATCATCGTCGACGGCGGCTTCATGGAAGGTCTTGGCCAGGCTTTCATAGGCTCGCCTGTCCAGCACCGGCCGGCCGTCATCCGACGACACCGTGACGATCAGCGTATGGTTGCGGAACTCCGTTTGCGTGTGGACGTTCATGGTTGTCTCCAATCTCACGAGGCCTGCCTCATTCCGAGCCTGTCGGGATATCCCCTGGCCAGCACCGGCGCGAAATGGCTACGACGCGAACGCACCACCTCAAGCGTATGCTCGTTGAAGGTGAGCAGCGTGGCGACGACCTGCTGGTTGCCATAGGTGCGCTGGTAGCCAAGCGGCTTCGCCAGGAAGTGCAATTGCAGCGCCCGCAGGACCCACATCGGCTCGAACTCGATGATCACCTGATTGACGTTCCGCTTCAGCCCCCACTCGACGAAGCCGGCAATGAGCTCGGTGCCGACCGTCGATACGCCGCGCTTGCCGTCACGAAAGCCCGGCGCCACCGCATAGCGGGTCAGCTCCCAAACGTTCGGCCCGGACGGTGGCGTCCCTTCATAGAGGTCCGCCAGCACCTCGGTCAGAAGATGCGCCCGCGTTGTCGGCAACATCCGCTGATAACCGGCAAGCTCGCCGTTGCGGATGACGAGCTGATGCACCGCCTCGTCGTGGTCGAACTGATCGATCTCAAGCCCATCGGGGCGCTGCAGATCGGTCCACCCCATTTCCTCGACGAAAATCTTGTAGCGCAAGCGATGAACGGCCTCCCAAAGGTCGGGACGTTCCATAAGTTCCTGTGTGGTAAGGGAAAAAAGCATCTGCCGTCTCCTAGGTTCAATAGGAAGATACGGCCGGGCTGTCCCGAGAAAATTACGCGATCACGTAGGCAAGAATTTCTAGGCCGGCACGGCCGAGCTAGCTAATATAGCCGCGCCTTATCGCTTCCGCGACCGCCTGCACCCGGTTGACGGCACCGAGTTTGCTTTTGGCGTTAAGAAGGTGTTTCTCTGACGTGTGTTCCGAAATGCCGAGAATCTGTGAAATCTCCCATTCGGACTTGCCGACGGCGGCCCATTGCATGCATTCGCGCTCACGCGGCGTCAGTTCGACGTGGTCGATGGTCTTGGCCGCCATCGTGTGGAGTTGCATGGCGCGGCCGATCGCATAGGTCGCTGCCAGCGATACCTGCCCGAACTCGGCTCCCGACAGTTCCACGGCCTCGCCGCCGAGCGACACCATAACGATCTGACCGTCGAGCGTGACCAGCGGGAAGGCCATGCCGTCGCGCAGTTTGAATTCGCTGGCGTCGCCCATCACCTCGCCACTGCTCTTGTCGATGCGAATGCCCTGAGACGCTTCCCGCCACTGGAACGGCGCCTGCAGCTGCTTCATGTGGCTGACGACGGGGTCATGGTCGACATAGTTGCGCGCCACATAGCGCTCCAGCCATTCTCCCGGCCAATCACAGAGCAGCACATGGTCCTTTTGCTGGCCTCGCGGGGTGCCTGGCTGCGGAACCGTCCCGGCCATAAGCGCCGTCAGGCCGAACTCCGAGGTTATGCCAAGCAGTTTTTGGCAGACCGCCGCCGCTGTGTCGGCGTGCTGCAACTGATCTATGAATTCCAGTGTGCGATCGAAGTGGCCCATCGCAACATCTACCCCATGTTGCCTTCCGCGTTGAGATCAACGTCCAGTGCCTGATCTGCACTTTGCCATCGACCCCGGATTACAAACCTGCTCTCCTCTGCTTGCAGCGCCTTGCTCCCCTCCAGCCGACGCCGCACACGTTTGCAAACTCGCTAAACCATATCCCTAAATCGGCGTGATGAAATCAAAAACCGTTGTGCCTGCACCATTTTCGTACGAAAAGCCAAGCTGGACAGAACAGGGCGGAGCTCCGGTCGTGGCAATTCGGTGGATATCCATCGTCCTGATGCTGGTAATGACGGGGGCACAGTTGCTCACGAATGCGCGTGCCGCGGAGCCGCAAGTGCCTGTGCTGTGGGATGCCAAGGAGCGGCTGCCAAAGCCGGACCTTTCCGCACTGCCGCGTCTGAGATTCCTGACCACCACCGATTTCCCGCCCTTCAATTTCCTCGACGGAGCAGGCCGGTTGTCCGGCTTCCACGTCGATCTGGCGCGCGCCATCTGCGCCGAACTCGGCATCGCGGAAAAATGCCAAATCCAGGCGCTGCCCTGGGCCGAGCTCGAAGGGGCGCTGCAGAAGGGCGAAGGCGAAGCGATCATTGCCGGCATCGCCGCCACGCCGGAGTCGCGGTCGAAATATGCCTTCTCACGTTCCTACCTGCAGTTTCCGGCGCGCTTCATCATGCAGAAGACAAAGGCGCTGACGGAACCGATCTTCGACAGACTGCGCGACAAGCGCGTCGGCGTGGTCGCCAGTTCCGCGCATGAGCGGATGTTGCGCGATTATTTCGGCACCGTTCAGGTCGTTCCCTTCGACCGGCCGGAAGAACTCTATGATGGCCTCAAGGCCGGCAAGGTCGACGCCGCCTTCGGCGACGGCATGCGCTTCGCCTTCTGGTTGGGCGGTTCGGATGCAGCAGCCTGCTGCCGCTTTGCTGGCGGCCCCTATCTGGCACCCGAATATCTGGGCTCGGGCATGGCCATCGCCACCAGGGCCAACGATCCGGCGCTCGCCGCAGCGTTCGACTACGCGCTGCAGGAGATTTCGGTGAAGGGCATCTTCGCCGAATTCTATCTGCGCTATTTCCCGGTCAGTTTTTTTTGATCCGGCCCGGTCAGTTTTTTCTGATCCGGCCCGGTCAGTTTTTTTCTGATCCGGCCCGGCTTTTTCTGATCCGGTCCGATCAGCATCTTTTGACCCTTCAGTGCCTGGATCAGGTTAGCGTGCGAAGGCGGGCCTTGGCGGCACGGGCGATCGCGGCGACGGTCAGCGTATCGAGATCGAGCTGGCGGCGGATGAGCTGCAGCACCCGCACCTCTTCCATCCGCATTTCGAGATCGACGGCCGCGACCTCGAAAGCGGCGGCATAGGCGGTATCGTGGAGCCGCTCAGGCAGCGACTCGGCGACGCGCGCGAGGACGCCTTCCAGCCCGTCCTTTTCATGCAGCATCTTCTGGCAATCCTGGGCGACGCCAACGACTCGGTCGTGGTCGAAATCCTCGAACACCGGCCACGAGCGGACGACGTCGCCAATCCGCGCCAATTCGACATCGGTCATGTCGCGATCGGACGCGGAGGTGATAACCATCAGATAGATCAGGGCTTCATGCGGCGGCAACGACATTTGAAAACTCCTCGAACGGGCTCCGAAGTTAGGAACGAGGCACCAACGCCGCAAGGAAAAAGAGCCGCGATCGTTGACGCCCACGGCAGGCACGCCTAGAGACCGGTTGAAAAAACCTCTTCCGGCCCCCTTCTGCGGCGATGCCGGCGAATGATTTGGAAAACAGTGACATGGCGGGATCAAACATCATCGATCTCAATCCCGAGGTGCTTGCGGCGGCGGGTGAAAGCAAGGCCTGGCCGTTCGAGGAAGCCAGGAAGATCGTCGAGCGCTACAAAGGCACTGACTTTCCCGAGACCGTCCTGTTTGAGACCGGCTACGGTCCGTCGGGGCTGCCCCACATCGGCACTTTCGGCGAGGTCGCACGCACCTCGATGGTGCGCCACGCTTTCCGTGTGCTTACCGGAGACACGGTCAAGACCAAGATCTTGTGCTTTTCCGACGACATGGACGGTATGCGCAAGATTCCGGACAACGTCCCGGATCGCGCCGCACTCGAGCCGCACCTGCACAAGCCGCTGTCGTCCGTCCCCAATCCTTTCGGCGGCGACTATGCGAGCTTCGCAGACCACAACAACGCAATGCTTTGCCGCTTCCTGGACACGTTCGGCTTCGACTACGAGTTCGCCAGCGCGACGGAATACTACAAGGCTGGCCGTTTCGACGAAGTTCTGCTGCGCGCTGCCGAACGTTTTGACAAAATTATGGACGTGATGCTGCCGACGCTCGGCGAAGAGCGCCAGGCGACCTACAGTCCGTTCTTGCCGATTTCCCCCAAGAGCGGCCGCGTGCTTTACGTTCCCATGAAGCATGTCGACGCCAAGGCCGGCACCATCACCTTCGACGATGACGGCACCGAGACAACACTTCCCATAACTGGCGGCAAGGTGAAGCTGCAATGGAAGCCCGATTTCGGCATGCGTTGGGCGGCGCTCGGCGTCGATTTCGAAATGTTCGGCAAGGACCACCAGACGAATGCGGTGATCTACGACCGTATCTGCAACATCCTAGGTGGGCGGGCGCCGGAGCATTTCGTCTATGAACTGTTCCTGGACGAGAACGGCCAGAAAATTTCAAAGTCGAAGGGCAACGGACTGACCATAGACGAATGGCTGACCTATGCACCGACCGAAAGCCTCGGGCTGTAGATGTACCAGCGGCCGCGGCAGGCCAAGAAGCTCTATTTCGACGTCATTCCGAAGGCGGTGGATGAGTATTACGCCTTTCTGTCCGCCTATCGCCGGCAGGAGTGGAAGGAGCGGCTGGGAAATCCCGTCTGGCATATGCATGACGGTAACCCGCCTGTCGTCGACCTGCCGGTGTCGTTCGCGTTGCTGCTGAATCTGGTCAGCGCCTCGAACGCCCAGAACAGGGACGTGCTGTGGGGGTTCATTTCGCGCCACACATCGGGTGTGACGCCGACGACCCATCCCGAGCTCGACCGGCTGGCTGAATATGCGATCCGCTATTTCGACGATTTCGTGAAGCCGGCCAAGGTGTACCGGGCCGCCGACGGGGTCGAGCGCGAGGCGCTGACGAAACTCTCCGAAGCGCTCGCCGCGTTGCCGCCAGACGCCGATGGCGAGGTGATCCAGAATGCCGCCCTCAACGTCGCGCGCAAGGTCGAGCGCTATCAGGACCATTCGAAGCAGAGTCCGGAAGGCGGGCCGGGCGTCTCCGTCGCCTTCTTCCAGATGATCTACCAGGTGCTGATCGGACAGGAGCGCGGCCCGCGCTTCGGTTCGTTCGCCGCGCTCTATGGCATCGCAGAGACCCGCGCGCTCATTCAGAAGGCGTTGGCTGGTCAGTTGGTGGCGTAGCCGTCGTCTCGGTTGGCGGCGTAGCCGTCGCCGACGGATCGAGAATCGGCTGTGTCGGTTGCGATGCGGCAGCGACAGGGGCTAGTGCCGGAGGCAGGCCGGAGAGACTGGGCGCCGGCCCGAAAATGCCCTTTCTCGCCGTACGCGCCTTGTCGCCGGCCTCGGCGTAAGGGCCGTTCTTGGTGGCGCGTGCCCAGCCGTTTTCGATCAACCACTGGCCGACATCCTGGTTGCCGACGCGGCATTCGGCGGCGACCAGGTCGCGGCCGCCCTCGGGCGGCACCGTGCAGACCACCGCCCGGCCGCGCAGGAAAGCACGGAACGCCGTTCGCGCCCGGGTGCCGCACGTCCAGGGCTTGCCGCCGTCGGTGCAAGTTTCGTCCTGCCTGACGATGTCGATACCGGAAATCGCGACCGAGTAGCCCTTGGCCTCGATCACCCCTGCGGCTGGCGCAACCGGCTGGAACAGTTTTGTCCCGTTCCAGTCGTCGGGCATTTTCGTTTTGGGCGGCTTGGGCGGTCCGGCCAGCGCCAGCTCGCTCAACGGCGCGCGCGGCTCGACCCGTTCAAGCTCTTCGGACTGAAGCTGCGGCGGCGCGATGACCTCGGGATCGATGGCCCTGGAATGCGCCTCCGGCCTTGCCACCTTGGGTCGCGGAATCGCTGATGTAGCAGGCGCTTCGGATTGCGCCGCCATGCCGGCCTGCGCCCGAGCTGCGACACGGACGCTTTCGTCATGCAGCACGGCGCGGCCGCCGGCGACGATCGCGGCCCCCATCACCAAAATCGTCAACACCGCGGCGGCTGCATGAAGCGGACGCACCGGCGGCCCCTACTGGCTTGCCCAGACAATCCGCGCCACCCATTCGACATCGCGCATGGGGATGTCGCGGTCCGGGTGATCGGGATTGAGCGAGACCAGCATGATCGACTTCGCCGTCTGACGGTCCAGCACCTTGGCCATCACCTCGCCGGCATTGGTCTTGACGACGACCCGGTCGCCCTTGCGGGTGGCAGCGCCCGGCTCGACGATCAGCACGTCGCCATTGCGGTAGAGCGGCAGCATGGAATCGCCCTGAACCTGCAGCGCATAGGAGGTTTCGGTCGCCTGTGCCGGAAGCTCGATCAAGTCCCAGCCCTGCCCCGCCGGAAAGCCGGCATCGTCGAAGAAGCCGCCGGCGCCGGCCTGGGCGAAGCCGAGCAGCGGCACGGAAGACCTCTGCGCGGGCAGGGATCCGGGACCGAGCTTGTCCCGCCCTTCGACCAGTCCCGTAAATTCGTCGAGCGAGGCGCCCGTCGCCTCGATGATCTTGGCCAGCGATTCGGTCGACGGCCAGCGCGGCCGCCCGTCTGAGGACAGCCGCTTCGACTTGTTGAAGGCGGTCGAATCGAGGCCCGCGCGCTTCGCCAGCCCCGAGGCCGAAAGCGAATAGCGCTCGGCGAGAGCGTCGATGGCGGCCCATACGCGATCATGCGAGAGCACGTTTTGCTCTCCTTCAGAACAGGAAAAAATACCTTCCTCGTTCTAACCGGTGGCCGTGATTTTGTCCACCACCGAAGGCGGCGTCAGGCTGCCTTCTTCACCTCGCCTTTCGCGTAGGGATCGAAGCGCTGGTAGAAGGTCTCGCCCTTCTCCGCCATGTCGAGCAGGAGCTTGGGCGCTTTGAACTCGGCTCCGTATTTCTTCTGCAGACCCTTGGCGATCTTGACGAATTTCTTGGCACCGATGCCGTCGATGTAGGACAGCACGCCGCCGGTGAAAGGCGCGAAGCCGAAGGCGAGGATCGAGCCGACATCTGCTTCGCGCGGATCGGTGACGATGCCCTCCTCCATCACCCGTGCCGCTTCCAGCGCGATGGTGACCAGCAGCCGCTGCTTCAGCTCCTCATAGTCGACCTTTTCCGGCGCAAGCTGCGGGTAGAGATCTCTGAGACCAGGCCACAGCTTCTTCTTGGCTGGCTTTTGCGGATAGTCGTAAAAACCCTTGCCGTTCTTGCGGCCGAAGCGGCCATGCGTATCGACCAGCGTGTTGATCAGCGCCATCTGCTTCGGATCGACCGCCTTTTCGCCGAGATCGCGCATGGTCTGCTTCATGATCTTCTGCGCGAGATCGATCGCCGTTTCGTCCGTGAGCGCCAAAGGGCCGACCGGCATGCCGGCGGCCTTCGCCGCATTCTCGATCATCGGCGCCGGGACGCCTTCGATCAGCATCTTGTAGGCTTCCGACATATAGCGCAGCACGCAGCGGTTGACGTAGAAGCCGCGCGTGTCATTGACGACGATCGGCGTCTTCTTGATGGCGCGGACGAAGTCGATCGCGGTGGCCAGTGCCTTGTCGCCCGTCTTCTTGCCCAAAATGATCTCGACCAGCATCATCTTGTCGACCGGCGAGAAGAAATGGATGCCGATGAAATTCTTCGGCCGCGCCGAATTCTTCGCCAGCGAGGTGATCGGGATGGTGGACGTATTCGACGCGAAGACCGCCGACGGCTTCAGCACGGCCTCCGCCTTTTCGGTGGCGTCCTTCTTGACGCCCGAATCCTCGAACACCGCTTCCACGATCAGATCGCAGCCGGCGAGGTCGGCATAATCCGCCGTCGGCGTGATCAGCGACAGCAGTCTGTCCTTGTCCTCTGGCTTGGCGCGGCCCTTCCTGACCTGATCCGAGATCAGGCTGTCTGAATGCGCCTTGCCCTTGGCGGCCGCTTCCATGTCGCGGTCGAGCAGCACCACCGGAATGCCGGCCTTGGCGGTGACATAGGCGATGCCGGCGCCCATGAAACCAGCGCCGAGCACGCCGATCTTCTTGAATTTGGTTTCCGGCACATCGGCCGGGCGGCGGGCACCCTTGTTCAGCTCCTGCAGCGAGACGAA
This sequence comes from Mesorhizobium sp. M6A.T.Ce.TU.002.03.1.1, assembly GCF_003997275.1. Taxonomy (NCBI): domain Bacteria; kingdom Pseudomonadati; phylum Pseudomonadota; class Alphaproteobacteria; order Hyphomicrobiales; family Phyllobacteriaceae; genus Mesorhizobium; species Mesorhizobium sp. M6A.T.Ce.TU.002.03.1.1. The sequence continues at coordinate 81,254 of NZ_RZTI01000001.1, read as the reverse complement.
CAGCGAGCGGATCATCGCCGCAGCTTCCTTAGTCTGCATGATCTCGGTGAAATAGCGCTGCTCGATGCGCAAGGCGGTGTCGAACGGCACCAGCAGGCCTTCATAGACACATTTCAGAATGGCCGCGGCGGCAGGATAATTGCCATAGGTCTCGCGACGCAGGATGGCGATTGCCGGCGGCCACAGATTGGCTCCAGCCACCGAATAGATCGGGCCGCCAGGCAGCTTGAAGCCCTTCTCGTCCCACGGCGCCACCGGCTTCAAGCCATTTTTGATCATGGCCTTGGCGGTCTCAACCAGCTTTTGCGGCTCGGCGATCTCGTGGATCAGGCCCATCGACTTGGCCTTCTGGGGCGACAGCGTCTGGCCGGAAGTGAGCATCTGCAGCGCCTGCTGCTGGTCGGTCAGCCGCGGCACGCGCTGGGTGCCGCCGGCACCCGGGAAGATGCCGATCTTCACTTCGGGGAGCGCCATCCTCACCTTGTCGGAATCGGCCGCGACACGGCCATGGCAAGCGAGAGACAATTCGAATGCGCCGCCCATGCAGGTGCCGTTGATCGCCGAAACCCACGGCTTGCCCGAAGTCTCCAGCTTGCGGAACAGGCCGGTCATGTAGCCGGCATTGTCGAACAGCGCCTTGGTCGCCTTTTCGACGTCCTTGCCCTTTTCGGCGGCGAAGGTCGTCAGCATCTTCTGCAGCATGGTGATATCGGCGCCGCCGGAAAACGTGTCTTTGCCGGAGGTGATGACCGCCCCCTTTATCGCCGCATCGCTCGCCACCTTGTCGACGATGGCGTTCAGTTCCAGCATCGCCTCTTCGGTGAAGACGTTCATTGAGCGGTCGGGCATATCCCAGGTGATCAGCGCGATGCCGTCTGCGTCGATGTCGAGGGTGAAATTGGTGTAGCTCATCGGTCTCTCCCGTCAGACGCGTTCGATGATCGTTGCGGTGCCCATGCCTGCGCCGATGCAAAGCGTCACCAGCGCGGTGTTCAGGTTCCGGCGCTCCAGTTCGTCCAGTACGGTGCCGAAGATCATCGCGCCTGTGGCGCCGAGCGGATGGCCCATGGCGATGGCGCCGCCATTGACGTTGATCCTGTCGTGCGAAATGTCGAACGCCTGCATGTAGCGCAGCACCACTGAGGCGAAAGCCTCGTTAAGCTCGAACAGATCGATGTCCGACAGCTTCATTTTGGCGCGCTTCAGCAGTTTTTCGGTCACGTCGACCGGACCGGTCAGCATCAGCACCGGTTCCGAGCCGATATTGGCGAATGCACGAATGCGTGCGCGCGGCTTCAGGCCGAGCGTCTTTCCGGCCTTCTTCGAGCCGAGCAGAACGGCCGCCGCGCCGTCGACGATGCCGGACGAATTGCCGGCGTGGTGGACGTGGTTGACCTCTTCCACCTCGGGATGCTTCTGCACCGCGACGGCATCGAAGCCGCCCATTTCGCCGGGCATGACGAAGGACGGGTTGAGTGCCGCCAGCGACTGCATGTCGGTCGAAGGCCGCATATGCTCGTCATGGTCGAGGATGGTCAGCCCGTTCTGGTCTTTGATCGAGATCACCGAATTCTTGAAGCGGCCTTCGCCCCAGGCTTTGGCGGCACGCTTCTGGCTCTCGACCGCATAGGCGTCGACGTCATCACGCGAAAAGCCGTATTTGGTGGCGATCAGATCGGCCGAGATGCCTTGCGGAACGAACCAGCCCGGCAGGCCAACCGAAGGGTCCATGAACCAGGCGCCGCCGGATGCGCCCATGCCGACGCGCGACATCGATTCGACGCCGCCGGCGATGACGATCTCATCGGCGCCTTGTGCGATCTTGGCGGCGCCGAAGTTGATGGCGTCCAGGCCCGAGGCGCAGAAGCGCGAGATCTGCATGCCGGGCGCCGTGGTCGCATAGCCGGCTTCGAAGGCTGCGGCACGCGGAATGACAGAACCCGCCTCGCCGACCGGATCGACGCAGCCGAAGATGATGTCGTCGACGGTGCCGGTGTCCAGTCCATTGCGGTCACGGATCGCCTCGAGCACCTTGGCGCCGAGCCGCACCGCCGGCACTTCGTGCAGCGAGCCATCCTTCTTGCCCCTGCCGCGCGGCGTGCGCACGGCGTCATAGACATAAGCTTCGGCCATTTTCCTGCTCCTTGGGTTTGCTGAAAAGTCGCTCAGAGAGAGCGCCCGATCAGCAATTTCATGATCTCGTTGGTGCCGCCGTAGATGCGCTGAACGCGGGCGTCGCGGAACATGCGGGCGATCGGGTATTCGTTCATGTAGCCATAGCCGCCATGCAATTGAAGGCATTCGTCGACGACTTTTCCTTGCAAGTCGGACAGCCAGTATTTGGCCATTGAGGCCGTCACCGGGTCGAGGCCGCCATTGATGTGGCGAGCGACGCAGTCATTGTAGAAGACGCGGCCGATGGTCGCCTCGGTCTTCAGTTCGGCCAGCTTGAACTGGGTGTTCTGGAAATCGATGATCGCCTTGCCGAAGGCCTTGCGCTCCTTGACGTAGTCGATTGTCAGCGCCAGCGCCCGCTCGACCATGGCGATGGCGCCGGTGCCGATCTGCAGCCGCTCCTGCGGCAATTGCTGCATCAGTTGGACGAAGCCTTGGCCTTCCTCGTGGCCGAGCAGATTTGAGGTCGGCACGCGCATATCGTTGAAGAACAGTTCCGACGTGTCGTTGGCCTTCAAACCGATCTTGTCGAGGTTGCGGCCGCGCTCGAACCCTTCCACCTCGTCGGTCTCGACAACGATCAGCGAAGTGCCCTTAGCGCCCTTCTCCGGATCGGTCTTGGTGACGACGATGATGAAGTTGGCGAGCTGGCCATTGGTGATGAAGGTCTTCGAGCCGTTGACCTTGTAATGGTTGCCATCCTTCTCGGCACGCGTCTTGACGCCTTGCAGGTCGGAGCCAGCGCCGGGCTCGGTCATGGCGATGGCGCCGATCAACTCGCCGGTCGCCAGTTTCGGCAGCCACTTCTTCTTCTGCTCCTCCGAGCCGTAGTGGAGGATGTAAGGGGCGACGATCGAATTGTGCAGGCCGATGCCGAAACCGTCGACGCCGACATGGCCGATCGCCTCGATGATGGCGCTCTCATGCGCGAATGTCCCGCCCGAACCGCTATATTCCTCCGGCATCGAGGCACAGAGCAGACCGGCCGCGCCTGCCTTCAGCCAGCACTCGCGGTCGACCATCTCGTTCTTCTCGAACTCGTCATAGCGCGGCGCGATCTCTTCCGACATGAAACGGTGCGCCATGTCGTAGAGCATGCCGACCTCATCCGCCGCCCAGGCGGGTTTAGGGAGGCCGAGGATTTCGGCAGGATTTGTCGCCACGATTTCCTCCGCGTATCGACAGGTCAAAGGTCGGCTGTGCCGACGCTGTCGAGCTTAGAACGCTTCCGCCGGCAGTGCCATCAATGTCTCGGCGCCGCTGGAGATGCGAGCGAGGTGCGCCGACGTCTCCGGCATGATCCGCTCCATGAAGAAGCGCGCCGTCACCAGCTTGCTGTCGTAGAAAGACGAAGCACCGTTGGCGCCGTTCGCCAGCTTCGCGCCGGCGGCCTTCGCCATCTGCGCCCACATGTAGCCCAGCGCCACGAGGCCGAAGAGATGCATGTAGTCGGTCGAGGCGGCACCGGCGTTGTCGGGCCTGGCCATGCCGTTCTGCATCAGCCACATCGTCGCCGCCTGCAGATCGTTGTGGCCCTTCTTCAGCGCCTTGGTGAAAGGCGCCATCTTCTCATCTGTGCGATTCTCCTCGCAGAACTCGCCGACCTCCTTGAAGAAGGCCTGTACCGCGCGGCCGCCATTCAAGGCCAGCTTGCGGCCGACGAGGTCGAGCGCCTGGATGCCGTTGGCGCCCTCGTAAATCATGGCGATGCGGGCATCGCGCACGAACTGGCTCATGCCGTGCTCTTCGATATAGCCATGGCCGCCGAACACTTGCTGCGCCATCACCGCGTGGTCGAAGCCCTTGTCGGTGAGCACGCCCTTGACCACCGGCGTCATCAGGCCGGTGTAGTCGTCGGCAGCCTGGCGGTCCTTGTCGTCGTCGGAGCGGTGGGCGATGTCCGACTTGATCGCCGTCCACAGCGCCAGCGCGCGACCGGCTTCGTTGAAGGCTTTCATGGTCATCAGGCTGCGGCGGATGTCAGGATGGACGATGATCGGATCGGCCTTCTTGTCCGGCGCCTTCGGCCCGGACAGCGAGCGGCCCTGCAGGCGATCCTTGGCATAGGACACAGCGTTCTGGTAGGCGACCTCCGACAGCGAAAGCCCCTGCAGGCCGACGCCGAGCCGGGCCTCGTTCATCATCGTGAACATGGCCTTCAGCCCGCCATTGGCCTCGCCGAGCAACACGCCTTGCGCCTCGTCATAGTTCATGACGCAGGTCGAATTGCCATGAATGCCCATCTTCTCCTCGATCGAGCCGCAAGAGACGGTGTTCTTCTCACCCGGATTGCCTGACGCATCGAGCTTGAGCTTCGGCACGATGAACAGCGAGATGCCTTTCACGCCTTCCGGCGCGCCCTCGATGCGGGCCAGCACGAGGTGGACGATGTTGTCCGACATGTCGTGCTCGCCGGCCGAGATGAAGATCTTCTGGCCTGAAATCCTGTAGCTGCCGTCGCCGTTGGGAACCGCCTTGGTGCGCAACAGGCCGAGATCGGTGCCGCAATGCGGCTCGGTCAGGTTCATGGTGCCGGTCCAGGTGCCCTCGACCAGCTTCGGCAGCCATGTCGCCTTCTGCTCGTCGGTGCCATGGGTGATGATCGCCGCGATCGCGCCCTGCGTCAGGCCCGGATACATCATCAGCGACATGTTGGCCGAAACCATATATTCGGAAACAGCGGTATGCACCGCGTAAGGCAGACCCTGGCCACCAAATTCGACGGGTGCCGCCAACCCCATCCAGCCGCCTTCGCGATACTGGTCGAAGGCCTCCTTGAAGCCTTTCGGCGTCGTCACCGAGCCATCGTCATAGCGCACGCAACCTTCCACGTCGCCGACGCGGTTCAGTGGCTGCATGACGTTTTCGGCGAGCTTGGCGCCCTCGGTGAGGATGGCCTCAACCACATCCGGCGTCGCGTCAGAAAATCCGGGAAGATTGGAATAGCGTTGGTAGCCCAGTACCTCGTTCAGCACAAACAGCGTGTCCTGGACCGGCGCCCTGTAGATCGGCATGCTCTTCCTCCACCATGCGGCTTGGTCCCGAAATCAAGCCCCAAAATGAAGTCAGGGACAGCATCGGACCAACGTTCAGATCGAGATAGCAAAAGTTGACGTTTGCGTAAACGTCAATTTTTTGATACGATAAATTTTCCCTCCCGTGAGGTTAGGGGCGCTATGCCGTTGAAGCCAGTGCGGAACAGATTGAAATGTCTTCTTCCCGCCGCAGCCGGAAGACAACGGAAAGAGCCGCGCGGCCAAGGCCACGCGGCTTTCATTCTCAGAAGGGCGGCTCACCGGAAGCCGGTGAGGCCGAATTACCCGGCGACGCTGGCCTGCGGCGCCGAACGTTCGCTCAGCATCTGGCGCACCGCCGCCATCGAGTTGCTCAACTCGTTGATGGCATCATCGATCAGCGCCCGCTGCTTCTGCAGACGGGCAAGCTGCTTCTCCGACTTGTCGAGCGCCAGCCGCAACTGCTTGGTGTTGGAGCCGGTCGGGTCGTAGAGGTCCATCATTTGCTTGACGTCGCGCAGTGAGAACCCGACCTTGCGGCCGAGCAGGATCAGCTTCAGCCGCGCCTTGTCGCGGCGCGTGTAGAGACGGGTCGAGCCGTCGCGCTGCGGATTGAGAAGGCCCTTGTCCTCGTAGAAACGTAACGTGCGCAACGTTACTCCGTATTTCTTGGCCATCTCGCCGATGCGGACAAGATCCTCACCGGCTTTGTCAGACATGTCATTGGTATTGGCCGCGGCTTCGCCGGGCGAAACAAGTTTCATGGTCACTGGCTTTCCCCATCTGGTGGCGCCGCGGTCCCGGACCAAGCGTCGCCTGAGTGGAAGCGGGGGCGTGCTTCCAGTCGTGGTTTCAACAAACAAATCGCAAACGGCACGGTCTGTGCACCTTTACGTTTACGTCAATTCTATACCGATAGCCGCCTCACGAAGCAAGGGCGTTGTGCGGGAGGAACTTTTTGCCGCATCCGCCAGAGCATCACTCCGGCTTTAGGCGGCCCGCCAACACAACGTTGCAACTTCTTAAGCTTGATTAACGCGTTGTTTACCACGTTGGGCGAAATGTGCGCATGTCGGTTACCCGTGTTTATCCTGTAGCGAATTTTTCACGGTTTTTCGGAGCGCGGGTGAAACCCGGGAAGCTCGTCTTCCACCGCAGCAGAGCCGCGCGGCCGCCTTCGTTTCCGGCAGACTTGGGAAACTGGTCATAGGCCAGCAATTAGACGGACCAGTAATTCTGAACGGGCGCATCGATGAACAGCAAGCGGTCCTATCTCGATACACTCAACGCCGGCAGGCAGCGCAGGCCGCACACCACGCTTGAACAGCTCAACCGTTCCTTGGAAACGCTGGAGCAGCGGCTGGAGCGGACGCGCGAGGACATGAGCGAGCGTCCCGATCCTCGCCGGCCGAGCGCGGAGCCGCGCTATGCCAGCGCCCGGCCTTATGATGATCCGCGCCCCGCGCAGCCGCCGAAAAGCCAAGCACCGGCTGCCTTCGACCAGAATTACCACGCGATCGCCCGCGACATCGACCGCGTGCGCGGCCAAGAAGACGGCGTCGCCGTGGTCGGCAAGATCGCCGGCGAATTGCGCGGCCTGCGCGAGGAACTGCGCCACCAGATGACCGCCGGCCTGCAGCGCGAATTCGAAGCGCTGCGCAAGGACATCGAGCGGGCTTTCCAAGCAAGCGCTCAGCCGGGGGGCTCCGGCAAAGGCAGCGCCGAACTCGGCGTCGAGTTCGAACGGCTTTCCGGCGCCATCCAGACCCTGGCCGAAAAGAGCGACGACAGAAGCGTCAACATGCTCCGGCTCGAGCTGGAGCAGGTCAAGGCCGCGCTCGACACGCTGGCGCGCGAGGAGAGCGTGCAGGCGGTCGGCCGCCGCTGGGACGATTTCGACCGCCGCTGGACCGCGTTCGAGGATCGTGTCGATGCCGATCAGCGCAAGCGGTCGGACGCACCCGGTCTTTCAATGCTGACCGACCGGCTCGAACAGATCAGCAATGCCGTCAACAATTTGCCGGAATCGCTGTCGCTGCGGTCGCTTGAAGAGAAGGTCCGCACGCTTGCCGGCGCCGTCGATCATTTCGCCAGGCAGCAGGACAATCGCGGCAGCGGCACATTCGGTATGATCGACGAGCGGCTGGATGAGATTTCCCGCGCTATCGTTGCCTCAACCGTCGCCGCGCAGGCCAATTCATTCGACCCCGAGCCCTTCGAGCGCATCGAGAGGCGGATCGCCTCGCTTGCCCAGCAGATCGAGGAAGTCACGCAGGTGCACCCCAGTGGCGAGGTCATCGACCGCCTCAACATGCTGTCGAGCCGGGTCGACGATCTTGCCGGCCGGGCCAATCTGCCGGAGCAGGCGATGGAGCGCCTCGACAAGCAGATCGCGCTCATTGCCGAGAAGATCGACAGGGCGCCTGCCATGCCGGACGCCGATTACATCTTCCAGGGGCTGGAACAGCGTTTCGACGTGCTGTCCGGCATGATGGAGCGCCGCCAGGGAGACGCGATCGAACAAGGCAACATGCTGTTTCGCGATCTCGAGCGCCGGCTGGACGAAGTCGCCGACAGGCTGGACCAGCGCATGCCGCAGATCGATGGGGCCGGCATCATGGATGCCATCGACGCCCGCTTCAGCGCGCTGGCCAAACGCATGGAGACGCGTGTTCCCGATTCCGCAGGCGAAGCGGCGATCCGTGGCCTGGAAAGCCGCCTCGAAGACATTTCAAGCCGGCTGGATTCATCCGCGGCACAAGTCGCTGGCATCGACCCGGCCCTGATCCGCAGCCTGGAAGCGCAGGTCGCGGGCCTGTCGGCGCATCTTTCGAAGCCCGGCACGCCATTGCCGGAATTCGAAGACATCAGCCCGCGTCTCAACGAAATCGAGAAGTCGCTGGCTGGAACCCGCGATTCCATCCTTAGCGCGGCGCGCGAGGCAGCCGAGAGCGCTGTCCGTTCGCTTGCCGACTCCAGTGCCAATACGGCGGCCGTTTCTGGCCTCGCCCAGGATCTGAAGACGCTCGAAGCACTGACGCGCCGTTCCGACGAGCGCAATTCGAGGACCTTCGAGGCCATCCACGACACGCTGCTCAAGATCGTCGACCGACTGGGCTCACTGGAGACCGGCGAGCCGACCGACGCGGTGAGCGAACTTCTCAGCACGAAACCGATCGAACCGGACAGCTGGCGCGGCGCGCGATCGTCAAAGATGGCCGTTCGGGACGCGCCGTCCATGGACATCGACCAGCCATTGCCGCTGACCGGGGACATGGCCGACCTCGACAGCCGTGCACCTGCCGTCATGCGCAATGAGCCAGGTTCGCGTAGCGAACCAGGCACCCGCACGCCAGCCGAAGCCGCTGCGGCCGCGGCCATGGCGGCGCTTGGTTCGGACACGACGACGGAGAAAAGCGAGCAGACCGGCGGCCGGAGGTCGATGCTCGGCGGACTGGCGCGCGCCTTCAAGGGCAAGAAGGAGGCGGATGTTCCACCGCTTGCCGGCTCGGCGCCTGATGTCGAGATACCGAGCGCCGATCTCGACGAGCCACTGGATCCGAAGGTTGCCAACCGGCCGCTGGAGCCCGGCTCCGGGCCACCCGACCTCAACGCCATCATGAAACGCGTGCGCGACGAACGCGGACCGCCGGTCAGGGCCGGCAATGCCGATGCATCGAAATCCGACTTCATCGCAGCAGCCAGACGCGCGGCGCAAGCCGCCGCTGCCGAGGCCGAGGCTCTCAAGCGGCAGTCGACGACGCGTGGCCCGGTGAAGGCGCTCAGGATCGGCGACCTGCTCAAGGCGCGGCGCAAGCCGATCCTGATGGCGGCCGCTGCAATCATGCTGGCGCTCGCCGGCCTGCAACTGGGCAAGGCCTTTTTCTCCGACCCCGTCGAAATAGCCAGCAACGATGCGGCGTCGACCGTGGCCGCGCAGCCAGCGGAAGCCGCGTCGGTCGGTGCCGCCAGCGAGCCAACGACGGACGCGCAAACTGCAGCGCCGGACAGCGCGCCGGCCCGCGCCGTCCGGCAGGCAGAGCCGTCCGAATCGGTAACCGAGAACGACATGCCGGCACAGACCACCCTCGCCGCGCCGTCGGACGCCGGAACGCCGATGGACACCGCACCCGAGGCCGAACCCGACCCTGCCATGGCTTCAACGGCGTCGCCCGATCCGGCGGCGGACGCGACAGCGTCGGCACCTGAGGGCCCGGCAGCTGCGGACACCGAGCCAAAGGCCACAGAGCTGGCCGCCACGCCGGCGACCCAGGACATGACCGGCACGGTTACGCCCGCAGATGCTTCGATTGCGGCAGCCACTGCCAAGATCGACATCCCGGCCGATGCCGGTCCGGCTGCATTGCGTGACGCAGCGGCCGGCGGCGATGCCAAAGCGTTGTTCGAGATCGGCTCGCGCTACGCCGAATCGAGCGGCGTCAAGCAAGACATGGCAGCGGCCGCCAAATGGTATGAGAAGGCCGCCGAGCTCGGCTTCGCACCGGCGGAATACCGCATTGGCAACTTCTATGAGAAGGGCACCGGCGTCGCGCGCGACGTCAAGAAGGCGAAGACCTGGTACCAGCTCGCGGCGGAGCAGGGCAACGCCAGCGCCATGCACAATCTCGCCGTGCTCTTTGCCATGGCGGCCGACGGCGTGACCGACAATGAATCGGCCGCGCACTGGTTCCAGGCCGCCGCCGATCTCGGCGTCAAGGACAGCCAGTTCAATCTCGGCATCCTGGCGGCGAAGGGCGTCGGCATGAAACAGAATCTCGAGGAATCCTACAAATGGTTCGCGCTCGTCGCCAAGACCGGCGACAAGGATGCGGCGGCAAAGCGCGATGAGATCGCCAAGGCGCTCAGGCCCGAGCAGCTCGAACGCGCACGCGCCGCCACCGAAATGTGGAAGGCGAAACCGCTCGATCCGGCGGCAAATTCGGCCGACATTCCTGAATCGTGGCAGGACGGTACGCCGCAGACGACCGCCAGCGTCGACATGAAGAAGGCCGTTCAGAACATCCAGCGCATTCTCAACAAGAATGGCTATGAAGCCGGCAACCCCGATGGCTTGATGGGCCTGAAGACCAAGAACGCCATCATGGCTTTCCAGACCGACAACGACATGACGGCGACCGGCACGGTCGACGAAAAGCTGGTCAAGGCGCTGCTTGCGCGCAAATAACGGCAGATGCGTCGTTTACACGATGCCTTTGCCACACATTTGCCTGTTAACTGATTGAGTTGTTTTTTGTTTCGGCTGCACGGCGGGGTTTGACTTCGCCGTCCTGCCGGCGCAAGAACAATTTAGCTTTTTGGCGCAAAAATGCCCGCAACGGTTGCATTCGCCGAGAGGCAAACTGATCGAGACTGACGGGTGGGCATCTATCTCCCGATCGCGGAAATTTCCGTCAACGTCTTCGTGCTGCTGGCCATGGGCGCGGCGGTGGGCTTTCTATCGGGCATGTTCGGAGTGGGCGGCGGCTTCCTCATCACGCCGCTTCTGATCTTCTACAACATACCACCGGCGATCGCGGTCGCCACCGGCGCCAACCAGGTCATCGCCTCCTCCTTCTCCGGCGCATTGTCGCACGTGAAGCGCGGCACGCTCGACTTCAAGCTTGGCGGAGTGCTTTTGGCAGGCGGTATCGTCGGCTCAACCGGCGGCATCTTTGTCTTTGGCTTCTTGCGCCGGCTCGGCCAGCTCGACCTGTTCATCTCGCTACTCTACGTCGTGCTGCTTGGCACCGTCGGCGGGCTGATGCTGGTCGAGAGCGTCAATGCGCTGCGCGCCACCCGCAGTGGTGCCGCGCCGGTGCTGAAGAAATCCGGCCAGCACAACTGGATCCACCGCTTGCCGCTGAAGATGCGGTTCAGGGCCTCGAAGCTTTTCGTCAGCGTTATCCCAGTGCTCGGCCTCGGCGCCGGCATCGGCTTCCTGTCGTCGATCATGGGCGTCGGCGGCGGCTTCATCATGGTTCCGGCGCTGATCTATCTCTTGAAAGTGCCTACCAACGTCGTCATCGGCACCTCGCTGTTCCAGATCATCTTCACCTCGGCCTACACCACGCTGGTCCATGCCACCACCAACCAGACGGTCGACGTCATGCTCGCCTTCCTGTTGATGGCGGGCGGCGTCGCCGGCGCGCAATATGGCGCCAAGGCTGGCCAAAGGCTGCGTGGCGAGCAGCTCAGGGCGCTGCTGGCACTGCTGGTGCTGGCGGTCGCCATCCGGCTCGCCATCGATCTGTTCGTGACACCGCCCAACCTCTATTCCCTGTCCGGCGTGGGTCTGACCTGATGGCCGGCTTGAGGGCGTTCTTGGCCGTTGCCTCGCTGTCGCTGTTCGCCGCCGTGTCACCGGGAGAAGCGCAGACGCCAGCTGCCGAAAACATCCAGATCGGCCTGTCCACCGATCATGTCTCGATCACCGCCGGCTTTTCCGGTGCCGACCTCACCATCTTCGGCTCATTGGAAAATGCCGACCCGCTTGTCGCGCGCCAAGGTCGCTACGACATCATCGTCGTGCTGGAAGGGCCGGCCCGGCCGGTCGTCGTGCGCCGCAAGGACCGGGTGCTCGGCATCTGGATCAATCTGGAGTCCGAAACCTTCGAGAATGTGCCGGTGTCCTATTCGGTGGCGACGACGCGACCGCTGCAGGACGTCACCGACCCCAACAGCTACAAGCAACTGTCGCTCGGCGCCGCCAACCTCTATATGCAACCGGCCGACGACGACGACAGCCCGGCGACGATCGAGGAATTCACCGCGGCGCTGCGCGAGCGCAAAACGGCGACCGGCCTCTACAGCGAGAATGTCGGCGGCGTGCAGTTCCTGTCGCAGAACCTGTTCCGTGCCACCGTCAGGCTCGCCCCCAATGTTCCGGTCGGCACCCACAAGGCCCGTGCGTTCCTGTTCAAGAGCGGCTTGTTCATCAAGGAAAGCTCCGCCCAGCTCGAAATCCGCAAGTCCGGTTTCGAACAGTCGATCTTCCGCGTGGCCCACGACTATTCCTTCCTCTACGGCATCTTCGCCGTGTCGCTGGCCATGCTGACCGGCTGGCTCGGAAGGCTCGTCTTCCGGAAGGACTGATCTTTTCCGAAAGACGGTTCCCCTTTCGAGCTTCATGGGTTAGACCGCGTTCCCCGGCTCGGCCGAAGCGCGAGCTGTCGCTCCCCAAATCAAGAATACAGGATCTTGCGATGCGACCAGCATTCGGCGGTATCGATTTCGGCACGTCAAATTCCACCGTGGGCGTGGTCAGAAACGGGCAGCCGCGGCTTGTGGCCCTGGAAGACGGCCAGGTCACGCTGCCCAGCGCCGTGTTCTTCAACTTCGAGGACAACCGCACCTATTTCGGGCGCAGCGCCATCGCCAACTATACCGACAGCATCGAAGGTCGCCTGATGCGCTCGCTGAAGAGCGTGCTCGGCAGTTCGCTTGTCCATGAAAAGACGCGGATCAAGGCACGGTCGATCGCCTTTACCGAGATCATCGGTCTGTTCGTCGGCCATCTCAGGAAAAGGCTGGAAGAGGATGCCGGCGACGTGGTCGAGAGCGTGGTGCTCGGCCGGCCGGTGCAATTCGTCGACGACGATGCCGAGGCCGATGCCAAGGCCGAAGGCGAACTCGAAAACGCGGCGCGCGCCCAGGGCTTCAAGCATATTGCATTACAGTTCGAGCCGATCGCGGCGGCGCTCGACTACGAGCAGAAGGTCACGCGGGAAGAACTGGCGCTGATCGTCGACATGGGCGGCGGCACTTCCGACTTCTCGATCGTGCGGGTCTCGCCGCAGCGCGCCCGCTCCCTCGATCGCAAGGACGACATTCTGGCGAGCCGAGGCATCCACATCGGCGGCACCGACTTCGACCGGCTGCTGAGCATCGCCCATGTGATGCCGCAGCTCGGCTATCTCTCGCCGACCAAGGACGGCAAGCGCAACTTGCCGGCCAGCTACTTCATCGATCTGGCGACATGGCAGCGCATCAATCTGGTCTACACCGCCCGGGCGATGACGCATCTGCGCCAGATCCGCTACGAGGCTGAACGCGCCGACCTAGTCGACCGTTTCATCCATATCGTCGAGCATCGTTACGGGCATGCGCTGGCCGCTTTGGTCGAAAAGGCCAAGATCGAGCTGACGGAGCAATTGTCCGCCGATGTCGTGGTCGCGCTGACGGGAGTGGAATTCACGGCAGAAATTTCGCGCGACGGTCTTGAGGCCACGATCGCCAGGGACATCGAACGGGTTGCCGCGACGGTCGGTGAGACCATCCGTGACGCGCAGGTGAAACCGTCCGACATCACCGCGGTGTTCCTGACCGGCGGATCGACCGCCATCCCGCTGGCAAAGCAACAGATACTAGCCTTGGTGCCGCAGGCGTCCGTCATCGAAGGCGACATGTTCGGCTCGGTCGGGCTTGGGCTGGCGCTCGACGCGCAGCGGAAATTCGGCTGATCCAGCTTAGCCCCGGACGGTCTCGCCGGCCTTCTCGCCCAGATGCGCCTTGAGCGCCATTTGGGCCAGACTTGCCTGCCGGTCACGATGCGTGATCATCGCGAAATCGCGCTTCGGCAGATCGATCGGCACGGACCGCAAGCTGCCTTCGGCGACCGCGCGGGCGACGACGAGCTCCGAAATGATGGTGGCGCCGGCGCCGGCCTCGACCGCTTGGCGGACCGCCTCGTTGCTCGGCAGCACCAGGAATATCCTGAGGTCCGCGAACGAGATCCCTTCGCGGCGGGCAAGATCTTCCAGCACCTCGCGGGTGCCCGATCCGCCTTCCCTGATGATCCACCGGAGCTCCCTGATATCGGGATGCCCTTGCGAGACTTCAGCGATCTCGGGATGAGAGTGCGCCACGACCAGCACTAGGCGATCCACATCGACCTTGGCGCGCCGCAATATGTCGGAATCAGTGCGCCCCTCTACCAGGCCAAAATCCGCCGTTCCGTCCAAGACATTGGTCTCGACCTGTCTGGTGTTGCCGATGGTCACGCTCAGCCTGACGGCGGGATAGGCCTCGTGGAAAGAGGCCAGCCGGCGCGGCAGCCAGTAGCTGGCGATAGTCTGGCTGGCGGCGATCGAAAGACTGCCGGTAATTGTCTGCGAGACGTGCTCCAGCACATTGTGGGCGGCAGCCGCCCGTTCGAGCACGGCCTTGGCTTCGGGCAGGAACCTGCGCCCGGTCTGCGCAAGCTCGATGTTGCGGCCGACCCGGTTGAACAGCTGGACGCCGTGCTGCTGCTCGAGTGAGCGGATGGCGGCCGACGCCGCCGACTGGGAAATGCCCAGCAGCTCGGCCGCCTTGGTCATATGCCCCCGTTCGGCGACAGCAACGAAGATCCGCAATTGGTCCAGGGTCATGAGAAAATTAAGAAACAAATTCGATTGGAATTACAAGAGCAACTTGTTAGACGGATCGATCATTTTGTTCTAAGTTTTTGGACGAAATTGGAAAAATATCGCGGCCAACCCGCAAAGGGCAGAAAGTGATCGGGCGATTCAAATCCCTGTTTGCCCATTGGACGCGCGGCCTCCGGCGGCGGCTCACCGGCGACAGCTATCATCCGGAAGAGCATTACATGCGCGGCCCCGGGCCAAAAACGCGAGCCAAACACTCGGACCGCAAAAGTAGATCATGACGAACGGACCGCCGCGCGGCGCCAATTCCGCACCGTCGCAACGGCCGCTTGCCGACACGCGCGCGCCCGACGAAGGCGATGGCGTCGACACTTCGCCTGATGTCTCCGACAGCATCGCCAAGACCACTTGCTATATGTGCGCCTGCCGCTGCGGCATCGACGTCCACATCAAGGGCGGCAAGGTCCGCTACATCAACGGCAACAAGGACCATCCCGTTAACCGCGGCGTGCTGTGCGGCAAGGGCAGCGCCGGCATCATGCAGCACTACAGTCCGGCCCGGTTGAAGAAGCCATTGCTGCGTACAGGTCCGCGTGGCTCGGGAGAGTTTCGCGAGATCGAGTGGGAGGAAGCGTTCTCGATCGCGACGGAACGGCTTTCGAAAATCCGCCGGACCGATCCGAAGAAACTCGCCTTCTTCACCGGGCGCGACCAGTCGCAATCCTTGACCGGCTGGTGGGCGAGCCAGTACGGCACGCCGAATTTCGCCGCCCATGGCGGGTTCTGCTCGGTCAATATGGCGGCCGGCGGGCTCTATACGATCGGCGGCTCGTTCTGGGAGTTTGGCGAGCCCGATTGGGACAACACCAGATACTTCATGCTGTTCGGCGTTGCCGAAGACCACGATTCCAATCCGATCAAGATCGGCCTCGGCAAGCTCAAGGCGCGCGGCGCCAAGGTGGTTTCGATCAATCCGTGCCGCACCGGCTACAACGCCATCGCCGATGACTGGATCGGCATTCGGCCCGGCACCGACGGCCTGTTCGTGTTTGCCCTCATCCACGAACTGCTGAAGGCTGGCCGTGTCGATCTCGATTATTTGCTGCGTTACACCAACGCCCATGTCCTCATCATCCAGGAGCCGGGTGCTGCCGATGACGGGCTTTTCGCGCGCGACAGCGACGGCGATCCGCTGGCTTGGGACAGGGTAGCGAAGACGCCCGTCAACGCCACAGATGCCGATGCAAAGCCGACGCTGACCGGCAACTTCACGATCGACGGCCGCCGCTGCGTGCCGGTCTTCCAGCTCATCGCCGACCGCTATCTGCATGAGAGCTATTCTCCCGATGCGGTTGCCGAACGCTGCGGCGTTTCAGGCGACACCATTCGTCGGATCGCCGCCGAACTGGCGCATGTCGCCTTCGAGCAAGCAATCGAACTGCCGGTGGCGTGGACCGACTGGGCCGGCCGCCGGCACGAGACGATCAAGGGCCGGCCGGTGTCGATGCATGCGATGCGCGGCATCTCGGCCCATTCGAACGGGTTTCACACCTGCCGCGCCATCCACCTGCTCCAGGTGCTTCTCGGCACGGTGGACGTTCCGGGCGGGTTTCGCTTCAAGCCGCCCTATCCCCGGTCGGCGCCGCCGGGGCCGAAGCCGGCGGGCAAGGACGTCAGGCCGATGACGCCGCTTGAAGGCATGCCGCTCGGCTTCGTCTGCGGACCGGACGATCTGCTGGTCGATGACGCAGGCACGCCTGTTCGTATCGACAAGGCCTATTCTTGGGATGCACCGCTTGCCGCGCACGGCCTTATGCACTCGGTCATCCGCAACGCCTGGGCCGGAGATCCCTACAAGATCGACACGCTGATGATGTATATGTCCAACATGGCCTGGAACTCGTCGATGAACACCGTCGAGACGATGGCGATGCTGACCGACAGCGACGAGGCCGGAAACTACAAGATCCCCTTCATCATCTATTCCGACGCCTATTATTCCGAGACCGTGCCGTTCGCCGATCTCGTGCTTCCCGACACCACGTATCTCGAAAGGCATGACTGCATCAGCCTGCTCGACCGGCCAATCAGCCATGCCGACGGGCCGGGTGACGCCATCCGCCATCCCGTCGTCGAGCCAGACCGCGACGTCCGCCCGTTCCAGACGGTGCTGATCGAGCTCGGCGCGCGGCTTGGCCTGCCCGGCTTCGTCGATGACGACGGCTCGGCCAAATACCGCGATTACGCCGATTATATCGTCAATCACCAGCGCACGCCGGGCATCGGCCCGCTCGCCGGCTGGCGCGGCAAGGACGGAACCTTGACCGGCAAGGGCGAGGCCAATCCCGACCAGCTGCAGCGCTACATCGACAATGGCGGCTTCTGGCACCATGATTTTGCGGACGACCAGCGCTACTACAAGATGGCCAACCGCTCCTATCTCGACTTCGCCGAGAACATGGGCTTCATCCCGAAAGCCGAGCCGATCGTCTTCCAGCTCTATTGCGAACCGATCCAGCGGTTTCGCCTCGCCGCGCGCGGCCATGGGCGGGTGCTGCCGCCGGAGACGGAGCGCAGCCGCATCGAGACCTATATGGACCCGCTGCCGTTCTGGTACGCGCCCTTCGAGGAAGCGGCTGTCGACACGCAGATCTATCCGCTGCATGCGCTGACGCAGCGGCCAATGCACATGTATCATTCCTGGGGCTCGCAGAACGCTTGGCTCAGGCAGATCACCAGCCAGAACCGGCTGTTCGTGCACAACCGGACCGCCGCCGGCCTCGGCCTTGTCGACGACGACTGGGTTTGGATCGAGAGCATCAACGGCAAGGTCAAGGGACAGATCAAGCTGGTCGACGGCGTCAACGCGGATACGGTCTGGACCTGGAACGCGATCGGCAAGCGGCGCGGCAGCTGGGGGCTGAAGGACGACGCCGCTGAATCCAATCGTGGCTTCCTGCTCAACCATATCATCGGCGACCAGACTTCTGCCGATGCCAATGGCAGGCGCTATTCGAATTCCGATCCAGTGACCGGCCAGGCGGCCTGGTTCGACCTGCGCGTCCGCATCGTCAAATGCGCGGCCGAGGAAGCCGGCTTCACCGAGCCGCAGTTCGAGCGGTTCCGGCAACCGCCGCATTTCGAACCCTCGCCCGACAAGCTAAGTTTCGGCGCCGAGTTTCGCCGGGAAAGAGAAGCTTCCAGATCATGACCTGCCTTCCCGCCCAAACCGACAAGAAGCTCGGCCTCGTCATCGATCTCGACACCTGTGTCGGCTGTCAGGCCTGCGTCACCGCCTGCAAGGAATGGAACACCGGCGGCCACATGGCGCCGCTGACCGACATCGATCCTTATGGCGGCGACGCCGACGGGGTCTGGTTCAACCGCGTGCACAGCTACGAGCACATGACCGAGATGGGTGGGCGAACGGTCAATTTCCCACGCTCCTGCCTGCATTGCGAGACACCGGCCTGCGTCACCGTCTGCCCGACCGGAGCCTCCTACAAGCGGGCCTCGGACGGCATCGTGCTGGTCGACGAGGACAAGTGCATCGGCTGCAAATTATGCAGCTGGGCCTGCCCTTATGGCGCGCGCGAATTCGACACCGATGTCGGCGTCATGAAGAAATGCACGCTGTGTGTCGACCGCATCTACAACGACAATCTGGCTGAAGAAGACCGAGTGCCGGCCTGCGTAGCCGCCTGCCCAACCAGCGCGCGACATTTCGGCGATCTCGGCGACCCGGCGTCGGCGATCTCGCTATTGGTGGCCGAACGTGGCGGCGTCGATCTGATGCCCGAACTCGGCTATCACCCGACCAACAAATATTTGCCGCCGCGCGCCCATACCACACGCGCCGCATCGGTGCCGGCACGGGCGCTCGAACCGGTGCGGGCCGAAGGCGGTTTCCTTGGCTGGGTCGACCGCATGCTTTCGCACTGACCAGCAACCGACCTCATGCATCCAGCTTTCTCCGTCGTCTTTTTCACCACCGCCACGGGCGCCGGCTACGGCCTGCTCGCGCTGCTTGGCGCGCTGGCCGGACTGGGGTTCGTCCCGCCCAATTTCTGGCTCGGTTTGGTCAGTATGGGGCTGGCGCTCGGCCTGATCTCGGCCGGCCTGCTGTCATCGGCCGGCCATCTCGGCCGGCCCGAACGCGCCTGGCGCGCCTTCTCGCAATGGCGCAGCTCATGGCTGTCGCGCGAAGGCGTCGCGTCGGTTGCGACCTTCGTACCGGCGGGGTTTTTCGCCATCGGGTGGGTGTTCCTCGGCCGTACGAACGGCTGGGTGGCTGTCGCTGGGCTGCTGGCTGCCATCGGCGCGGTCGTCACCGTCTGCACCACCGGCATGATCTATGCGTCGCTCAAGCCGATCGCTCAATGGCACAGCCGCTTCACCCTGCCTGGTTATTTGATCTTTTCGGCGATGAGCGGCAGCGTGCTGCTCAACGCGCTGCTGCAGGGTTTCGCCATCGGCTCGATCATCGTGCTGGCAGGTTGCGTGCTGCTGACCGTGCTCGGCTGGGGCTGGAAGCTGGCAACCTGGCGATACAATGACAGGCTGGAAATCCCGACCAATGCCAACACCGCGACCGGCCTTGTCGGCGGCACGGTGCGGTCGCTGGAATGGCCGCACACCGAGGAGAATTACCTGCTCAAGGAGATGGGCTTTCGCATCGCACGCAAGCACAAGGCGCGGCTGCGTCAGATCACACAAGTGCTGGCCTTCGCGCTGCCCGCCTTACTGCTGATTGCCGCGTTCGCCTTGCCATGGCCCTATGCGGCGGTGCTGTCGGCGCTCGCCGCAATCACTCAATTCGCCGGCATGCTGGTCGAACGCTGGCTGTTTTTCGCCGAGGCGAAGCACACCGTCACCTTGTACTACGGCCGGTAGCGGTCTCAGCCGGGCCTCAGCATTGAGCGGGAAATCGCGAAGATGCGCTCCGTGCCGAGCATATAGGCCATCAGCGTTTCGCGGCGGAACAGCCCGGCATAGGCGCGGTCGAGCACATTGAGCGAGCCGGTATAGGCGCCGAAGGCCGGCATGATCATGCGGCCGCCATCGCCGGCAAAGCAGCGCCGCCGCACCGAGCGGCCGCGCTGCACGATGCGGGCGCACGGATGCAGATGGCCGGCGATCTCGCCTTCCACTCTCACTGCCGAAGGTTCATGCCGGAACAGCAGAGAGCCTATGGCCAGCTCGCGCACCGTCTCGCCGGGCAAGTCGGCCGGCGCGTCCGGGTCATGGTTGCCGGCAACCCAGAACCAGTCGCGGCCGGCCATCAGTCCTTCCAGCCGCTCGCGAAAGCTTGAGTGCATGCGCGACGCGCCGCCGCCATCATGAAAGCTGTCGCCGAGGCTGATGACGATCGCCGGCTGGTAGTCTGATATCACCGCCTGCAGCCGCAACAACGTCGCACCGGTATCATAAGGCGGGATCAACGTACCGCGCCGTGCTAGCGACGATCCCTTTTCCAGATGCAGATCCGACACCGCCAGCAATTTCAGCTCGGGAAAGTAGAGCACGCCGCGCCGATCGCAGATCGCGCGCTCGCCGGCGATGCCGATAAAATCGGCATCCGCCAGGGGTGCAGGCATGGCCAGCGCGCGCGTCATTTCGTCCCCATGGCTTCCTCGACCAGCGTTGCCGCATCCATCAGCAGTGTATCATCGGCCTCGCCATGCACCGGCATCTTGCCGATCTCGAGCATGATCGGCACGGCGAGCGGCGAGATCTGTTCGAGGTTCTTATGCACGATTCGTCCCTGGATGCGCGAGAGCATCTCGGCAAGTCTGCTGACATCCAGCAGACCGGTGGCCGCATCGGCACGCGTCGCCTGCAGCAGGATGTGGTCCGGCTCATGGCTGCGCAGAACGTCGTAAATGAGGTCGGTCGACACAGTGACCTGGCGGCCGCTTTTCTCCTGGCCCGGATGGCGTTTTTCGATCAGCCCCGAGATCAGCGCGCAGTTGCGGAAGGTGCGCTTCAAGAGCCAGCTGCCGGCCAGCCAGGCTTCGAGATCGTCGCCCAGCATGTCTTGGTCGAAAAGTTCACTGAGCGAAGGCTTCTTCGCCCGGAACATCCTGCCCATATCGGCCAGCGACCATATGGCAAGTGCATAGTCGGTGGCGACGAAGCCGAGCGGCCTGGCGCCCGCCCTGTCGAGACGGCGGGTGAGCAGCATGCCGAGCGTCTGGTGCGCCAGCCTGCCCTCGAACGGATAGGCCACCAGGTAGTGCCGGTTGCCGCGCGGAAAGGTCTCGATCAGCAGGTCATCGCGTTTCGGCAGTACCGATTTGTCGGCCTGGAAACGTAGCCAGTCGGCCACCTGTTCCGGCAGCTTCTTCCAGCGCTGCGGGTCATCCAGCATGATGCGGACCTGCTCAGCGAGGTAGGTCGAAAGCGGGAATTTGCCGCCGCCATAATATGGCACCTTGGCGTCGCTGCCGGGTGCATTCGATACGAAGCACTCATTCTCGCGGATGCCCTCGAAGCGCAGTACTTTGCCGGCAAACATGAACGTGTCGCCATGCGTCAGCGTTTCAAGGAACGCCTCCTCGATCTTGCCGAGGACGCGACCGCCGCGCGAGGCAGAGCCCTTGCTGCCGGCCTTAATATAACGCACGTTGAGCGCCGGCACCTCGATGATGGTGCCGACATTCAACCGGTACTGCTGGGCAACACGAGGGTTGGACACGCGCCACAGCCCGTCCTTGTTCAGGCGGATACGGGCGTAGCGCTCATAGTTCTTCAGCGCATAGCCGCCGGTGGCGACGAAATCGATAACGCGGTCGAATGTCGGCCGATCGAGGCTGGCATAAGGTGCAGCCGTTCGTACCTCCTCGAACAAAGTATCGGCAAGAAATGGCGCGCCGCAGGCGCAACCAAGCACATGCTGCGCCAGCACGTCGAGCCCGCCATTGACCAGCGGCGGCGTGTCCTGGGCGCCGAGATAATTGGCGTCGAGCGCCGCCCGGCATTCCAGCACCTCGAAGCGGTTGGCCGGGATCAGGATGGCCTTCGACGGCTCATCCATGCGGTGGTTGGCGCGGCCGATGCGCTGCGCCAGCCGGCTCGCGCCTTTCGGCGCGCCGACATGCACAACCAGGTCGACATCGCCCCAGTCGATGCCGAGGTCGAGCGTCGAGGTGGCGACGATGGCGCGCAAGGCATTCTCGCCCATGGCTTTTTCGACGCGGCGGCGCTGGGCAACATCGAGCGAGCCGTGATGCAGCGCGATCGGCAAGGTGTCCTCATTGACCCGCCACAGTTCCTGAAACAACAGCTCGGCCTGACTGCGCGTGTTGACGAACAGCAGGGTCGTCTTGTGTCGCTTGATCTCGCTATAGATCTCCGGCGTCGCGTAGCGGGCCGAATGTCCGGCCCACGGCACGCGCTCCTCCGAGTCAAGAATGGAGATCTCGGGCTTGGCGCCGCCGGTGACGACGATCAATTCGGCCATGCCGCCCGGTGGATTCTGGCTAACCAGCCAGCGCCGCAATTCGTCGGGCTCGGCGACCGTCGCCGAAAGGCCGATCGTCTGCAAGCCGGGAACAAAGGATCGCAGCCGGGCCAGCCCGAGCGACAGGAGATGCCCGCGCTTCGACGTCACCAGCGAATGCAATTCGTCGAGCACGACGTAGTGCAGGTCCTCGAAGAAGCGCCTGGCGTCGGGTGCGGCGATCAGTAGCGCCAGTTGCTCGGGCGTGGTCAGCAGAATGTCGGGCGGCACCAGCTTTTGCCGCTGGCGCTTATGCGCGGGCGTGTCGCCGGTGCGCGTCTCGATGGTAACAGGCAGCCCGATCTCTTCTACTGGCTTGCCGAGGTTGCGCTCGATGTCGACGGCCAGCGCTTTCAGCGGCGAGATGTAGAGCGTGTGGATGCCGCTGCGCGCCTGCCCCGGTCTTCTCCTTGGCCGGCCGGCCAGCTCGGTCAACGAGGGCAAGAACCCGGCCAGCGTCTTGCCGGCGCCGGTCGGCGCGATCAGCAGCACCGACTGCCCGGCTTCGGCAGTCGCCAGCAATTCGATCTGATGTGCGCGCGGCGACCATCTCTTTTCCGCGAACCATCTGAGGAATGGCTCGGGCAAGTGCACGGCGGCATTCTGTTCGGCGAGACGCGGCTGCTCTGTCACCCGCCAGAGGTAGCGCGGCGGCGCGCGATCGCCAAGAAGAATCGGAACAAAAGGTGATCGCGTCGCTATTTCGCTCGTGAAGGAAGACGGCTAAGGCCGCCGAAACCCCGTCGGGCCGCCATAGAGATAGCCGATGCGGGCGACGGCTTCTCTGAACCCTTCACGCGAGACCAGCATGGTGTGGCCGTTGGCATGGATCATCGTTTCTGGGTCGGTCATAACAGCGACATGGCCTTTCCAAAACACCAGGTCGCCGCGCCGCAACCCGGCAGAATCCCGGTCCGGGTCGAGCGGCTCACCGATGGTCGCCGCCTGCATGTCGGTGTCGCGCAGCACTTGCCTGCCGGCCATGTGCATCGCCAGTTGCACGAGGCCGGAACAATCGATGCCGAAGCCGGAGGCGCCGCCCCACAGATAGGGTGTGCCGAGAAAGGTTTCCGCGACCGCGACATAGTCGGCAGCTGGTTTGTTCAAGGGCCGCAAATGGCCCGATATGACCGCCTCGCCGGATGGCAGCAGCGCATAGTGCGTACCGCGTGTTTCAGCCGCGCCCGTCACCGTTACCGCCGATCCCATCGAGAGCTGTCCGTTCGACGGAAACCGCAAATCCGGTCCGGGATAAAGGAAGGTGCGCGGCACCGAGACGACATGGGTGGGCGTATGGCCTCGCGCCCCCAGCACGGTGTCGGCGACATAGCCGACATAGCCATCGCGCTCGGCCTGGATCCAGGCCCAGCCCTCAACGTCCTCGAAGACGAGGACGTCGTCGCCGAACAGAAGCTGCGTGTCGACGCCGGCA
Source organism: Mesorhizobium sp. M6A.T.Ce.TU.002.03.1.1 (assembly GCF_003997275.1). Classification (NCBI taxonomy): domain Bacteria; kingdom Pseudomonadati; phylum Pseudomonadota; class Alphaproteobacteria; order Hyphomicrobiales; family Phyllobacteriaceae; genus Mesorhizobium; species Mesorhizobium sp. M6A.T.Ce.TU.002.03.1.1. The sequence continues at coordinate 57,767 of NZ_RZTI01000001.1, read as the reverse complement.
TCCGGGCGCGGCGCCTTGCGGATATCGGCCACTGAAGCTGATATACGCGCTGGCCGTCCGGCGACGAAGCGATCGGCGGCGACCTCGCCTTTCAGCCTGACATCAGCGAGATCGGAACGGAAGGCGTGGAGGCGGGCATCCCTGGCGGTCAAATCGGCAACTCGTTCAAATCGGCAACTCGGTCAGATGGGCAATTCCTGGGCTCTGGCGATGATAACATCGCCGAAGCGCTCGACAAAGAGAGCACCTTCGACAGTGCGCTTGACCAGCACGTTGCGCTTGTCGAGCTCGTCGCGATGGCGCGAAACCAGCTTCAGCGCGCCCATTGTGTCGAGCGCGCGGGTAATCACCGGCTTGGTGACATTGAGCCGGGCAGCGAGCCCGCGCACCGTGTGCGGCGGCGGGTCGAGATAGATGGTGAACAGGATCGCCGTCTGGCGCATGGTAAGGTCCGGCGTATCGTCGCGCACCTGGGACAGCATCACCTGCTGCCACAGTCGCAAGGCCTGGCTCGGGCGCATGGAAATCGACATCCGGCCAACATGACGGCAAATTGTTTCGGTTCCGTTTCAGTCTCGAGAATTTCCTGTCGGACAGCAACCGTCAGGCGTAGCGTTTCGAGATGACCCTTTCCAGCGCCCGGATGCCTTGCGCCTCACCGCCGGCGAGACCGTACGGACGATCGGACGGGTTCCAGGCGAAGATGTCGAAATGCGCCCAGCCGGCGCTCTTCTCGACGAAGCGCTTCAGGAACAGCGCCGCCGTGATCGAGCCGGCGAACCCGTCAGACGTGACGTTGTTGATGTCGGCGATCTTCGACGACAGCTTTGCGTCATAGGGCTTCCACAGCGGCATGCGCCACAGCGGATCCTCGATCGCGACGGAGGCCGCAGCAAGATCGGACGCCAGCGCTTCATCGCCGGTGTAGAAAGGCGGCAGGTCGGGGCCGAGCGCGACGCGAGCAGCCCCCGTCAGGGTCGCCATGTCGATCAGCAGTTGCGGCTCGTCGTCGTCGGCCAGCGCCAAGGCATCCGCCAGCACCAGCCGTCCCTCGGCATCGGTGTTGCCGACCTCCACGGTGATGCCCTTGCGGCTCGCCAGCACGTCGCCGGGCCGGAAGGCGTTGCCGGCGATCGAATTCTCGACCGCCGGGATCAGCACACGCAGCCGGATCTTCAGGCCAGCGGCCATGATCATGGAGGCAAGGCCCAATACGTTGGCGGCGCCACCCATGTCCTTCTTCATCAAGAGCATGCCCGAGGAGGGCTTGATGTCGAGACCGCCCGTGTCGAAGCAGACGCCCTTGCCGACCAGCGTCACCTTCGGGGCGTTCTTCGGCCCCCAAATCATGTCGATCAGGCGCGGCGCGCCGACCGATGCGCGGCCGACCGCATGGATCATCGGGAAATTCTTCTTGAGCAGATCGTCGCCCTTGGTCACCGACACTTCGGCCTTGTGCTTTTTGGCCAAGGTCCGGACAGCCGCCTCCAAATCGTCCGGCCCCATATCGCTGGTCGGCGTATTGACCAGATCGCGCGTCAGGAAAACGCCATCGGCGATACGACGAACATAAGCCGCTTCAGCGCCGGACGGCAGCGAAAAACGCAGCGCCTTGCCGGGCTTCTTGCCGTAGCGGGTGAAGACATAACCACTGAGAACCAGCGCTATTGCCGCAAGGTCCGGCTCGGCCAATGTGGAGACGAAATGCCAGTCGCCCTCCGGCAAGGCTCGCGCCAACGCGCCGAGGGCAAGCGCGCTTTCACCATCGCCGAGGCCGAACAGGGCTCCGGCCAGCGCGCCGTTTTCGCTGGGCACGGCCAGTGTCCTGCCTGCCTCACCGGAAAAGCCGTTGGCCCTGGCCCAGGCGATCGTGGATGGCGGAAGACCTGCCGCATCCAGCCTATCCTTCGCCACCAGATGGACCGGCAGCGCGGTCTTCAGTTTTCTCTCGACGAGTTCGACAGGCATTCGATGGTCTCCGGCGTTCGAGTCGGCGCTTCTTAACTGTCCGTTAGGGTTAACAGAATATTTCTGCGGGAGGGAAGATGGCCACGTAATGGCCACGTCTATGAATGGAGGCCTGGTGCAGATGCCGACCAACCGCAAGATGAACGCCACGGGAAAGCGGCTGATCACCACGGCGTTTATGATGGCGCTTGCGGCCAGCGTCGCCGGCTGCGGAACCAGCAAGTTGACGACCGGTTCCATCTCGCGCTCCAGCGGCAAACCACTGGAAACCATGTCGGCCAGCGAGTTGCACAATGCGACAGCAGCGCTCGGTCAGTCCTACGCCAAAAACCCCAACGACAAGCGGATCGCGACGAATTACGCGGCGGCGCTGCAAATGGATGGCGACGCCGACCAGTCGCTCGCCGTGATGCGCAAGCTGGCGATCGCCTTGCCGAAAGACCGCGACGTGCTTGCCGCCTATGGCAAGGCGCTCGCCGCCAACGGCCAGTTCGAGCCGGCGCTCGACGCCGTGCGCCGCGCGCAGACGCCGGAATATCCGGACTGGAAACTGGTGTCGGCGGAAGCCGCGATTCTCGACCAGCTTGGCCAGAGAGACGAGGCGCGCCAGGATTATCGCAAGGCGCTGGACCTCAAGCCGAACGAACCTTCGATCCTTTCAAATCTCGGCATGTCCTATGTGCTGGAAGGTGACCTGCGCACGGCCGAAACCTTTATGCGCTCGGCCGCCCAGCAGCCGAACGCCGACAGCCGCGTCCGCCAGAACCTGGCGTTGGTCGTCGGCCTGCAGGGTCGTTTCGACGAAGCCGAGAAAATCGCTTCGCAGGAGCTCTCGGCCGAACAGGCGCAAGCGAACGTGGCTTACCTTCGCCAGATGCTCGCCCAGCAGAACGCCTGGAGCCAGCTCAAGGACCAGGACAAGGCGAAGCCTGCCACCAACTGACCGCGCCGGCTTTGCCGGCCAGTCCCTCAACTCGTCGACATGCCGGAAATTCCAAAGCCGCGGTGCATCAGCACCGCGGATTTTGCGTGTATTGTCGCCTTGGCGAGGCTATTGGCCGCTGGATGTCGACGGGGCGCCGAAGATGCCGCGCTGGCTCACCTGGATGCCTGCAGGACCCAGAATGATGGCGAACAGCACCGGCAGGAAGAACAGGATCATCGGCACGGTGAGCTTCGGTGGCAAGGCCGCGGCCTTCTTCTCGGCGGCGTTCATGCGCATGTCGCGGCTTTCACTGGCAAGCACGCGCAGCGCATGCGCCACCGGCGTGCCGTAGCGCTCAGCCTGGACCAGCGCCTGCGACACCGACTTGACCGATTCCAGGCCGGTGCGACTTGCAAGGTTCTCGTAAGCCTGCTTGCGTTCCTGCAAGTAGGAAAGTTCGGCATTGGTCAGGATGAACTCTTCGGCAAGCGCCACCGATTGCGCGCCGATCTCGTCCGCGACCTTGCGAAACGCCGCCTCAACCGACATGCCTGATTCGACGCAGATCAGCATCAGATCGAGCGCGTCCGGCCACGCCATTTGGATCGACTGCTTGCGCTTAGTGGCGCGGTTGTTGACGTAAAGCACCGGCGCGTAAAAACCCGCATAGGCGACGACGACGCAGACAAACAGTTTGATGAGAGGCGGCTGCTCCGGCAATCCTCCGAGCACGAACAGATACATCGCGGCCAGCGCAAAGCCGATAAAGGGCAGGACCAGACGGAAGAAAAGGAAACGCGTCAGCGGATTCTGCCCGCGAAAGCCAGCCACCTTGAGTTTCTGCAACGTGCCTTCATCGGCAAGGGCGCGTCTCAGGTCCAGCCGGTCGACAATATTTCGCATGCCGATCGACTGTTGCTCGCGCAGGCCCTTACGGCGGCGATCGGCCTCGACGGCAAGCCGCGCACGCTGCTTGGCGCGCAATTCGTCGCGCTCCAGCGCTACGGATTTCATGCGCGCCTTGAGCTGGTTTCCACCAAAAGCAGGCAGCAGCGTGAAGACGGTCGCAAACACCGCGATGCCGACCAGCAAGGCAATCAGGAATGCCGGGTCGGTAAGGGTCTTGACGACAGTTTCGGTCATGCGCTCGAAATCCTAAACTTCGAAGTTCATCATCTTGCGCATCACCAGGATGCCGATAGACATCCAGACCGCCGAGCAACCGAGGATCAGATTGCCGGCGCTGGTGGTAAACAGAGGCATGATATAGTTCGGGCTTGTCAGGTAGACGAGAAAGGCGACGACGAAAGGCAACGCGCCGATGATCACGGCGGACGCCTTCGCTTCCATGGACAGCGCCTGGACCTTGGCCTTCATTTTCTTGCGGTCGCGAAGCACGCGCGAAAGATTGCCAAGCGCCTCCGAAAGATTGCCGCCGGCCTGGGACTGGATCTGGATGACGATGCCGAAGAAGCTCGCTTCCGTGCACGGCATTGTTTCGGCCATACGCAGGCTGGCGTCGGGGATCGACAGGCCCATCTGCTGCGAATCGACGATGCGGCGGAACTCGGTCTTGACCGGTTCGGGAGATTCGTTGGCGATCAGGCGGACGGCGTCGTTCAGCGGCAGGCCGGATTTGACCGCACGCACGATGATGTCGAGCGCATTCGGAAATTCGTTGAGGAACGCCTTGACCCGGCGCGCGCGGCAAAACGAGACGAACCAGCGTGGCAGTCCGAGAGTGCCGACCAGCAGCGCACCCGGCAAGACAAGCAGTGGCGCGCCGATGAAATACGCAAGAAACGTCAGGACGGCGCCGCAAACGGCCGAGTAGAGATAGAAGCGCTCGAGCGAGACCTTCATGCCCGCCTGACGGATCTGGGCCTTCAGTGGCGGCTTCTTGACGATGCTCTGGTTGGTTTTCTGCTTCTGCTCAAGATCCTTCAGCGAATCCTGGACCGATTTGCGACGCTTGGCCGCTTCCGCCACGCGATCGCGCGAGGCCTTGACGACGTCACGATCCGTCTCGGCAGTCTTGATCGTTTCAAGCCGCCTGCCGACTTGCTTCTCGGTGCTAATCCGATTGAACAGAAAAGCATAGGCGACCGCGCCGGCGCTGAAGCCGGCGAGCACGATGAATGCCAATACGGTGCCGTCAATTCCGAACATCGATCCTGGCCCCTACGCCTCCGAATGCTTCAGTCAGCGCGTTTCTCCATCGCCTCGAGCGCATTGGCGAGGCGCTGTTCCTCGCCATAGTAGCGGGCGCGCTCCCAGAAATGCGGACGACCGATGCCTGTCGACACGTGCTCGCCCAGCAGCCTGCCGTTCGCATCCTCGCCTTTGATGTTGTAGAGGACGATGTCCTGCGTGATGATGACATCGCCCTCCATTCCGATCACCTCGGTGATGTGGGTGATACGCCGCGATCCGTCGCGCAGGCGAGCGGCCTGGATGATCACGTCCACGGAACCGACCACGATTTCACGCACGGTCTTCTGCGGCAGCGTGTAGCCGCCCATCGCGATCATCGATTCGATACGGTTCAGGCATTCGCGCGGGCTGTTCGAGTGGATCGTGCCCATCGAGCCGTCATGACCGGTGTTCATCGCCTGCAGAAGATCGAACACTTCGGGTCCGCGCACTTCGCCAACGATGATACGCTCGGGACGCATGCGCAGGCAGTTCTTGACCAGGTCGCGCATGGTCACCTCGCCCTCGCCCTCGAGGTTGGGCGGGCGGGTTTCCAGACGCACGACATGCGGCTGCTGCAATTGCAGCTCGGCCGAGTCCTCGCAGGTGATGACGCGTTCCTCGCGGTCGATATAGTTGGTCAGGCAGTTGAGCAGCGTCGTCTTGCCCGAGCCGGTGCCGCCCGAAATGACGATGTTGCAGCGGACGCGGCCGATGATCTTGAGAATCTCGGCGCCATGCGGCGAAATGGCACCGAACTTGACCAGCTGATCGAGCGTCAGCTTGTCCTTCTTGAACTTGCGGATAGTGAGAGCGGTGCCGTCGATGGCGAGCGGCGGCGCGATGACGTTGACGCGGGAACCATCGGGAAGGCGTGCGTCGCAGATCGGGCTCGATTCATCGACGCGGCGGCCAACCTGGCTGACGATGCGCTGACAGATGTTGAGAAGCTGCTGGTTGTCGCGGAAACGAATTCCGGTCTGCTCGACCTTCCCGTTGACCTCGATGTAGACGTCCTTGGAACCATTGACCATGATATCGGCGATGTCGTCGCGGGCGAGCAATGGCTCCAGCGGCCCGTAACCCAGGACGTCATTGCAGATGTCGTCGAGCAGTTCTTCCTGTTCGGCGATCGACATCGCAAAATTCTTGATCGCGATGATGTCGTTGACGATGTCGCGGATTTCTTCGCGCGCGCTTTCGGGATCGAGCTTGGCGAGCTGCGACAGGTCGATCGTGTCGATGAGCGCGGAGAAGACCTGGCTCTTGGTGTCGTAGTAGGCTTCGCTCTTCTCGCGCTGGATCCTTTTTGGCTCCGGTGCCAGTGGCGGCGCCTCGACAGCGCGGCGCGCGAGCGGGGCCGCGGACGTGCCAAGCAACGGCGGCGCGGGTTTGGCAAGAACCGACGTTTCCGCAGGGTTTGCCGCCGCCGGCGCGGCGGGCGCAGGTGCCGGCTGACGGAATTCCGGGGTGAACCGGCTGCCGTCGTCGCTACCTCTTTTACCAAACATGATCGACTACCAATTCCGCTGCGAAAGCATCACTTCTTGCTGCGCGAGAGCTTGCCAAGGAGATTGCCCAGGCCCGCTTTCTTTCTTGCCTTGATTTCGCTGCGCCCGGTCAGCACATGCGCAATCTCGTTGACCATGCCGACGACCTGGTTCTTGGCATCCATTTCACCGAGCATGCGCCCATTATTGGCGGCATTTCCGAACAGCTGCGGCTCGAAAGGAATCACCGACATCGGCGACAGGCCGAGCGAGTCGGCGAAGTCGGATGACGCAATCTCCGGGCGCTTCGGCACGCCTGCCTGATTGATGATCAGCTTGGGCGGCGGATCGTTCGGGCGAAGCCGCTTTAACATGTCGACGAGATTCTTGGTGTTGCGCAGATTGGCCAGCTCCGGCGTCGCTGTGATCACGATCTCGTCGGCCTTGACCAGCGTGTTCTTGGTCCAGCCTGTCCAGATGTGCGGGATATCGAGCACCAGAAGCGGCACACTGCGCTGGGCCGTGTCGATAAGCTGCATGAAGGCGTCGGGATCGAAATCGTAGACCCGGTCGAGCGTTGAAGGTGCTGCAAGCAGCGACAGGTGCTCGGCGCACTGGGCAAGCAGCCGGTCGAGATAGACCTCGTCGACGCGCTCCGGTGAGAAGACCGCCTCGGCAATGCCTTGCGCCGGATCCTGATCGAAATTGATGTTGGCCGTTCCGAAAGCAAGATCGAGGTCGGCGACGACCACTTCAGATTTGAACAGGGACGACATCGCCCAGGCCACATTGTGGGCAATGGTCGAGGAGCCGACGCCGCCCTTGGCGCCGATGAAGGCGATCGAGCGGCCGATCGGCTCGGCCTCCGGATCAACGAAAATCGACGATATCACGCTGACGATGTCGGCCATCGACACCGGCGCGATGACATATTCGGAAATGCCGGAGCGGATGAGCTCGCGGTAAAGGCCAACATCATTGTAGTGGCCGATGACCACGACCTTGGAGGTCGGATCGCAATATTCGGAGAGCTGCGTGAGCTGCTCGAGCAATTGCGTCGGCTCGCTGCGCGATTCCAGCAGGATCAAGTTCGGTGTCGGCGCCGATTGGTAGAATTCGATGGCGGTGGCGATGCCGCCCATATGGACCTTCAGATGGGCCTTCGCCATGCGGCGATCCTCGCCGGCGCGCTCGACCGGATTGGCAACGCCTTCGGTCTCGCAAAATGCCTGGATCGAAATGCGCGGAATCGGCCGCAACGCCTGCATGGCGGCGATATCCTGCTGCGAGGTTTCGCCGCCGTCTAGCCCTGCGTCGTAGGCAAGATTGCTCATTGTCATTTCTTTCCGTGACCTGCGCGGCTCAAGCTCAATATTCCACTTCGGAATTGCCGAGGAACTCGTCCGAAATGCCTCTCTGGCGGTAGACGTCGATCACCTCGCCGCGATTTTCCGCGTCGATATCGGATTGCTTGCGCGGCCCGATTAGATCGGCTGGGTTGGCCATCTGGGCGGCAAGATTGTTTTGATAAGAGCAGCCGAAATCGGCGTAGTGCTTGTTTTCCGACGTCTCCAGCAGATCTTCGGGCCAGCGCCCACATTTATCGGTCTGGGCCTTCACCGAGACAAAGGCGACGCGGATCGGCGCGGACGCTTCGGCCGAAACCGACTGGTAGGTAGTCACGGCGATCCGGTTGCGGCTGATGCCGCTGGCAATCGCAAGCTTGGCGAAATCGCGACCGGCTGCGGTCGCGGCGATCTCGTTGGCCGAACCGCTCGGGATCGAGATCGTCAGAGCCGGAGCGGCACTCTTGTCGTAGCCGTCCAGGAAACCCAGAAGCGTGGCGCGTTGAGACCCGGTCATGCCGCGGTCGCCGGCGCCGACCGGAAGGTCGATCTTCTGGACCTTCTCAGCGATCACGATCGGATGCGTGGTGCGATAGTCGTCCGGAACGGCACCAACCGTGATGCTGTCCCGCTTGGCGCAGCCCGCCAGCAATGCCGCGACCGCAATCGCCAGGACCGGAATGGCCGGCCGGTAGGTCCGCGAACGGCCGGGCCGCATCGCTGCGATGATCTTCCTTGGCTTCGACGCTGACTGCGACATGTCCGCTTCCCCGATCACTTGTAGATGAAGCCGACAACGCCGTGGTAACGGCCGTTGGGCTTGTCGGTCTGCATGGTGCCGTAGACGCGATTGACACGGCCAAGGAACATGCCGGCGCCATCGCTGGCCGCGTTGAAATTATCATCCGGCTTGGCAAGCTCGTTGCGCGCCACCGGCTTCACCAGGTAGGGCGTGATGATGATGACGAGCTCGGTTTCGTTGCGGACGAAGTCCCTGCTGCGGAACAGCGTGCCGAGCACCGGTATCTTGGTCAGCCCGGGCAGCCCCGCGACCGCCTGCCGGATATCGTCTCGAACGAGGCCGGCGATCATCATCGAACCGCCGGAAGGCAATTCGACGGTGGTGTCGGCCAGGCGTTTGCGGATCGACAGCAAAGTGGTGCCGGGCAAGTCACCACCCCCTTCGAGCACTGTGGCGCCTTCCGTCGTAGGCTCCGAAACCGACGTCCTCACTTTAAGGCTGATGCGGCCCGCCGAGAGCACGACAGGCTGGAATTCGAGGCCAATTCCATATTCGAGCTTTTCGTTGGTGTAAGTAACCTGGCCCGTTTGATTGTCGCCTGAAACGTTGTTCGTTCGGCTTGTGATGAGATTGAATTCACCGCCGACTTTGAAAGTCGCTTTCTCACCCGAGACTGCGGTCAATGTCGGCTCGGCCAGCGTCTTCATGACACCGCTTTGCTCCATGGCGTTGATGTACGCTTGAAGCGCCGAGGTGCCGATTGAAAGTCCCGAGTTTTGCGACAGTGGCTTTCCCAATCCGTATGCGGGGCTGGTCAGTGCGCTCCAACTGATGCCGTTGCTGCCGCCGTCGCCAATAAGGTTGACGCCGAGCTGCTTCATCACCGAGCGGCTGACTTCGGCCACCGTCACTTTCAGCGTCACCTGGTCGTCGCCGATGATCTGCAGCAGGTTGACGATCTGGCTGACGCGGCGCTCGGAATCCGGATTGTCGATGTCGACACCGGCTTCGGCCGAGCCGCCGGAGGCGGTCTGCGAATATTGTCCCGTGGTCGCTTCACCGCCGGACACGAAGATGGTGGCCAGATCGACCGCGCGCTTGGCGTCCAGGGGAGTGTCCACGGTTCCGGTCAGGACGACGTTATCGTTCAGCAATTCGACCGTGATGGCCGATGACGGGATGAAGCGCCTGATATAGTCTTCCAGCCCGGCGACGTCGCGTTCGACCGCCAGATCCAGGCTGACGATCTGCTCGCCATTGGGCCCGAAGACGAAGATGTTGGTGTCGCCCACCGCCTTTCCGAACAGATAGATGCGCCGGGCGGTGCGGGTCACCGCATCGGCGACCGCGGGGTTGGCGACGAGAATGTCATAGGCGTCGCTCGGCAGGTCGATGACCACCGATTTGTTGAGACCGAGCTTGACGCGCTGGGTGGCGGTCGAAGCCGACACCTCGGCATTCCTGCCTGCCGCATTTGCCTCGACGACACCATGCGCATTCGTTCCGAGGAGAAACAGGCCGATTGCCGCAGCCACGGTGACCGGCAGTCCAGCGTGTAGCCTCATTGCCTTGCCCCCACTTCGGAAACTTCGCCCGACTTTATCAATCGCACCGTTCCGCGCCGCCCATTGCCGGAAACGAGATAGTCGGCCTCGCCCAGATTCTTCTCCTGGGTGTCGCTGATCGACCGCAGCGCCAATGTCAGGCGATCGGCCATCTGCTGGGCGACGGTGATGATCTCCGCCTGCTGCGGTGTCAGTTCCAGCGTGGCGGTCTGACCGACCCTGGTCCTCTTGCCTTCCTCGTCCTCCTGGATCGTCTGGTCGATTGCCAGGACGCGAATGTTCTTGAGGATGGTTTCGGTCGTAAAACCGCTGCTGCCGCTCGCGGCATCGGCTCTGCGGGTCATGATGACGTCGACGAAATCGTTGGGAAGAATGAAGCCGCCGGCCGAGGTGTCGGCAGATACGGCTGTGGCGACGGCCCGCATGCCGGAGGGCAGGATCGACGACATGAAGCTCTGTCCCTCGCCGATCAGCTTGGAGCGCCGCAACGGCTCGCCGGCATACATCGCCACACGGGCAACACCGCCTTTCAGCTTCTCAAGCGCTTCGGGCTCCGCGGCGCGGGTTATGAAATTCGCATTGATGCCGTCGGCCGGCCAGGACTGCCAGCTGATATTGTTCTCGAGCGGGCTGCCCATCGGAACGTCGCTGGACAGGACAAGCACGTCCTGCAGCGCGATTGCCGGCGCCGTGGGGCCGGAATCGACAATTTGAGGCGGCGGAGCCGCCACCATGTTTTTTGCAACATAGCCTGCGCCACCCGCCGCGGCCACCGCCACGCCTAGAATGATCAGTCGGGATGCTGGCATTTGTCCGAACCTCTTGGCAAACCACGTAGCCAAGCCGGACCTTGCAGCGGCAATCGTCAAAACAAGGTTAATATAATGCTTACGATCGTGATTAATTTAAGGTTTACATAAATTTGAGGCATCCGGTTCGGCCCGTAAAAAAGGCGGCCAAGCCGCCTGCTCCAACGCCAAAATCGAAATAGTGGAAGCCTAGTCTGACGAGGGAAAGTTGGCGGCGAGAATTAGGCCGCCAGCCTTACGAGTGCCCACGCCATCAACGGCGAATTCGGAAAGGTGAGCAGCCCGCCAATGCCGAGCGCTATGCCATAGGGTACGCCGGTCGTCTCGTCGGCGAAGTGGCGTAAAAACGGATTGTGACTTGTAACGGCTGCAAGCGGCGATTTGCGATAAGCGAGGATGGCGAGCGTCAGGAGGCCCCCGATGAATGCCGAGGCCACGAGATATTCGACGAGATGAATGTTCAGCCCCATCCAGAGGGCCGTGGCGGCCAGCAGCTTGGCGTCTCCGCCTCCCATGCCGCCGAGCGCGAACAGACCGAACGTCACGGCGAGGACAAGGCCGCCGGAGGCGAAATGCAAGCCATAGGTTGCCCAGTCCATGCCCGTCAGCGGTGCGACCAGAGCGAAAACAGCCACGAGCAGCACCGGCACGCGATTGGCGATCGTCATCGACAGCATGTCGGAGATCGCGGCGAAAAGCATGCAGAACGGAAAGACAACGAAGATCAAGGCTTCAATCATCAGCGCAGCGCCCATGGTACCTGGCCCAGCCTAGACGTGTTCGATTAACGATTGATGAGGCCGGGAATTCAAAATCGCCTGACACAACGAATAAGGGCCGCCAAACGAGGCGGCCCTTGATCCGAAAAAGCGACTAACGTCGCTATTATCAGGCGCCGTTCAGCGTCGAGGAGATATCCTTGAACTTCTGGTTGATGCTATTGCCCAGTTGACCGGCGCCGACCATGATAGCGAGTGCGATGAGGGCGGCGATCAGACCATATTCGATGGCGGTCGCGCCGGATTCGTCCTTCACAAAACGTGCAATGAGATTAGACATTCGAGAGCTCCTACTCCAGGTGTTACAGCAATTCCGTCAACTTCTCTTGGCGGCTGATCGGATGCTGCCAATCTATGGAGAAGCTCTTTCGATCGGCTTAATAAACAGCCTTACCGATTCCTTTCCCGCTTCGAAGGCATTGCGTGGTTAACCGTAAACTAAGTGACGCCCGCGAACCCGACAAACACCCCAAGGGCCGTGAAAGCCGCAATTTAGCGATTTGAGAAAGGGGCGGCGCGCTCCAGGCGATCATGATTCCGATCCCGACATCACCACGGCTCCCATCCGCTTAACCGTTGGTTCACCAATCTCGTTCATGTTCCGTTGAGCAGTTCGCCGCCGTGGAGCGCTTCAATGACCGGGCCGAGATCGTCCTTTCCGATTGCCGCGCTTCTTGCCGCCACGGCCTTCGTCGTGCCGGCCAATGCGGGCGCCGGCATCGAGGTTACGATGAACCAGGCGAAGATCGTCAAATTGTCGCGCGCCGCCGATACGATCGTCGTCGGCAATCCGGCGATCGCCGATGCCTCCGTGCAGGATGCTTCGACGATCGTGCTGACGGGCAAGGGCTTTGGCGTGACCAACCTCGTCGTCCTCGATCAAGAGGGCAGTCCGATCATCGACGAGCAGATCACTGTCGTGCGGCAGGACGCGTCGTCGGTGCGCATCTATCGACGTGCCGAAATACAGACCATGTCCTGCACACCGTATTGCGAAAGCTCGTATAAGAGCGATGCGGAGAAAGCCTCCGAAGCCGAGATGAGCGCCGGCCGGTAAGCAACCGGACTGTTCTCGTCTCACAGAAATGCCGCTTCGGTTATCGGCTGCTTAAAACCCTTCCGTCGAATTTAACGATCATCCAAACTGCACCTCAATGGGTTTCCGCTAATGTTTCCTCCGACACCCCTTCAGGATCGGCAGCGACGGGACATGAGCAAAGCAGGACGAGCGAGCTTTTCCGCGCGATTCCTTGGTGACCGGCGCGGCAGCACAGCCATCGAATTCGCGATGCTTGCGGTGCCGTTTGCGCTCCTCGTCTTTGCCATCCTGGAGAGCTGCATTTCATTTGCCGGGCAAGAGGTGATGGCCAACGCCACCGACGATGTCGCGCGCCGGCTGCGGACGGGCCAAGATAAGGCAGCCGACATGACCGAGGCCACGCTGAAGGCCATGATCTGCAGCCGGCTGGAAATCATGGTCGCCAAGGACTGCCCCGGATTATTGGTGGATCTGCGCGAATATCCGACCTTCGCCGATGCGGCCAAGGCGGGCTTCAAGATCCAGGACGGCGACGTCGTGCTAACGCAAGGCACGAACGCGGAGACCTTCACGGTAGCCCCGGGCTTGGCTGCGTCGAAGAACATGCTGCGGGTTTTCTACAAATGGCCGGTCATGACCAATTTCATGGCCAAGTCGATGGCCAATCTCAAGGATGGCAAAACGCTGCATTTCGCATCGGTGACCTGGCAGAACGAGCCGTTCGACGACTGAAACGCGCCGTTGCGCGAGTGGGAAAAGGATGAAGCATGGTTCGTGCGGGGGCACATAGGGGGATCGCCGGGATCTGCACGAAAGCCATCCGGTTCTGCTGCGATCGCCGCGGTGTCGCGGCCGTTGAGTTTGCCTTCATCGTGCCTGTCCTGCTGATCATGTACTTCATGACCATGGAAGCCTCGCAAGCCATCGAGACCAGCAAGAAGGTCAGCCGCATCGGCAGCATGGTGGCGGATCTGGTCACCCAGCAGGAGATAATCTCCGCCGCCGATCTCGATGCGATCATGACGATCGGCAACTCCACCCTTCAGCCCTACAACCGCTCGACCCCGAAGATCGTCATCACCGCGATAAAGGTCACCAACGAAACGCCGCCGAAGGTGCAGGTCGTGTGGTCACGCAAGATGGTTGGCGATGCCTTCAGTGCCGACGCCGCCAAGGACTCCATCACCACGGTTCCAAAAGCGCTTGAGATCAAGGACACCTTTCTCATTCGCGTCGAAAGCAGTCTTGCATACGAGCCGATCATCACCTGGTCGGCGGACAGCGAAAAGCGACTTGGATTGAGCTCGGCCTTCAACAAGATATCGATGGGGGAAACATATTATCTCAGGCCCCGCAGGAGCCTGACGATTCCTTGCGCCACCTGCTGAAACAACCGCGGGCAGAGCGGCGGACTCTCAAATCGAGCCGCACCGCCGCTCCATTTTTTGAACTCGGATTGACACAGAACCGGTCTTCTTTTTTGCTCCGATGCTCCGACGCCGGTTGCTATTGCTGTCGATGGTTGCCTGACACCAGGCGCACGATCGCCGCGGCCATCGCGTAGTCATCCGGACTGGCGACGGCGAAGCCGCCGGAATGTTTCCATTCCAGAAGATCGTAGACATCCGGCGACATCGATCTGAGATTGATGAGGAACACGGTGAGCCGCCGTTTGGCTTCGGGGTCGAGATCGCTGCGGACGGCATGGGGACCATATCGCAGCACGCCGGACGTCCACACGACCCGAAGTGCTGCTTTCGAAATCCCTGCCATTTCCAGCCTGGCCACCGTGCCGCCCGGAACATCCGGCTGGCCATCGGCCATCGCCGGCATCCAGCCGAACAGGGCATCGGCCTCACCATCGACCAGCATCATTTCAGCCGCCGCAGCCGAACTGGCGTGCGTCAGAAATGGTGCGTCCTCGGCAACCTTGACGCCTTCGGCGGCCAGCCCGGCAAGTGGCAAGAGAGAACCGCCGACGCTGTCCGGGGGCGCCATGGCGACCCGATGTGCTTCCATCGCGGCCAGATCCGGGACCTTGCCGTCCCGCGTCAGCAAGACGGAGCGGATGCCGACCGCGCCGTCGGAATCGACAGGCGCCACAAGAGGCTCGACGCATTCGCAACGTTCGGATGCGGTGGCGTAGGCGGTCGCCGAATAGACCGCATATTCGATCTGGGCATTGGCCTGCGCCTCGATCAGCGCCGCGTAGTCGCGGGCAACGACAAACTCCACCCTCATGCCGAGCGCCTTGGTGTAGGCATCCGTCAACAGCTCAAGACCTGGAACGGTGTTGCCGGCGCCGGGCTCGGCAACGATGCCGACACGAAACGTGCCGATGTCGTCCCGCCAATCGGCGCGCGCCGGGTTTGACCAGGATGCGCCCAGCATCGTCATGATGGCTACGGAGGCCTTCAAGGCATGCCTCATGTGAGTCCCCGCTCGCCTTTCATCGGTCCATGCCTATGCCGGCATTTCGCGGCATCTCAACTATCGCGCCAAGCCGTCTGGTTCCGAATTGCCAATGGCGCCGCGGAACCCTATGTCTGGGCGGACGGACAGACAATAATAATGAACCCTGCAATGGCGCGCGCCTTCCTTTTCGTTCTCGATTCCTTCGGCATCGGCGGCGCGGCCGACGCCGAGCGCTATGGCGACGCCGGTTCCAACACGTTCGGACACATCGCCAGAGCCTGCGCGGAAGGCCGGGCGGATCGCGAGGGGCTGCGCAAAGGACCGCTTTTCATACCCAATATGCTCTCGCTCGGTCTGGGTCACGCGGCAAAAACCGCGACAGGATTCAGCATCGAAAGCGGCGGCAAGGCCCAGCTCGCCTCCGCCTTCCATGGCGCAGCGCAGGAGATTTCAAGCGGCAAGGACACGCCGTCGGGCCATTGGGAAATCGCCGCCTTGCCAGTCCGGTTCGACTGGGGCTATTTCCTGAACACGGTTCCCGCCTTTCCAGCCGAGCTGACCGAAGCAATCATCCGCGAAGGAGAGGTGCCGGGCGTTCTCGGAAATTGCCATGCCCCGGGTACCGAGATCATCGAACGGCTCGGTGAGGAGCATATACGCACCGGCAAGCCGATCTGCTACACTTCGGTCGACTCCGTTCTGCAGATCGCCGCGCATGAAGTTCACTTCGGCCTGGAACGGCTCTACGAATTCTGCAAGGTGGTGCGCAGGCTGGTCGATCCGCTGAACATCGGACGGGTGATCGCGCGACCTTTCATTGGGGAAACCGCCGCGAGCTTCGAACGGACGCACAACCGCCGGGACTATTCGGTGCCGCCGCCCGAACCAACCCTGCTCGACCGGCTGACGGCGCGCGGCAGCCGGGTCATCGCGGTCGGCAAGATCGGCGATATCTTCGCCCATCGCGGCATTTCGGAAGTGCGCAAGGCCGCCGGCAACATGGCGATGTTCGACAAGGCGCTCGGCGCGATGGATGACGCGGGCGACGGCGATCTCGTCTTCGCCAATTTCGTCGACTTCGACACCGAGTTCGGCCATCGGCGCGACGTTGCCGGCTATGCCGCCGCGCTCGAGGCCTTCGACCGGCGGCTGCCGGAGGCGCTTGCGCGGCTGAGGCACGGCGATCTTCTCATCCTCACGGCCGACCATGGCAACGATCCCACCTGGCACGGCACCGATCATACGCGCGAACGCATTCCGGTGATCGGCACGGGACCAGGTTTTGGCGGCGACATTGGGCTCAGAACGACGTTCGCCGACATCGGTGAAACGGTCGCCGAGCATCTTGGGCTGGCACGCGGCCGCCACGGCACCTCCTTTTATGCAACGATAGGCGGCCATGCCTGAATTGCCTGAGGTCGAAACGGTCCGGCGTGGCCTGCAGGCGGTCCTGGAAGGCGCCCGCATCGCACGCGTCGAGGCGCGCCGGCCCGACCTGCGCTTTCCGTTTCCTGAAAAATTCTCGGAGAGGCTGACCGGCAAGACGATTACGGCACTCGGTCGCCGGGCCAAATACCTGACGATGTATCTGGCAGGCGGCCCGGTGCTGATCTGCCATCTCGGCATGTCTGGTTCGTTCCGCATCGAAATGTCCGATGACAGCGAAATGCCCGATAACAGCGAAATGTTGGGCGCGTTTTATCACGAGCGCTCGAAAAACGCGGTGCACGACCATGTCGTCTTCTATGTCGTCTCGCCTGAAGGCGTCCGGTCGCGCGTGACCTTCAACGACCCGCGTCGTTTCGGCTTCATGCTGTTTTCGGAAGGGGCGCCCGACACGCATCCGATGCTGGCGGGGCTGGGCGTCGAGCCGACAGGCAATGCGTTGGACGGCGGGCTTCTCGCCTCGCTGCTGAAAGGCCGGAAGTCGCCGCTGAAGGTGGCACTTCTCGATCAGCGGCTGATCGCCGGGCTCGGCAATATCTATGTGTCGGAAGCCCTGTGGCGCGCCAGCCTGTCGCCGTTGCGCGAGTCGGGCACCATCGCAAAGCCTGGAAAGAAGGCCAGACAGCAGAGCGACGCCTTGGCCGAAGCAATCCGCGCCGTGATCGCCGATGCAATCGCCGCCGGCGGATCGTCGCTGCGCGACTATGTGCAGACCGACGGGTCCCTGGGCTATTTCCAGCATTCCTTCGCGGTCTACGATCGCGAGGGCGAACCCTGCTCAAAGCACGGCTGCGGCGGCCACATAGAGCGCGTCGTGCAAAGCGGGCGTTCCACCTTCTATTGCCGGACTTGTCAGTTGTGAGCCAGCCTGGATACCGTGTGTGAGCTGGACGCCAGATGTAAGGTAGATGACCGAGCGAGGAGATACAGTCATGGCCTATGAGACGATCATCGTGGAAACCCGCGGCAAGGTCGGGCTGATCACGCTGAACCGGCCGAAGGCGCTCAATGCGCTGAACTCCCAAATCCTAGCGGAAGTGGTCGCGGCCGTGAACGGCTTCTGCGCGAATGCCGACATCGGCGCGATGGTCATCACCGGTTCCGAAAAGGCCTTCGCGGCAGGTGCGGACATCAAGGAAATGCAGGCGATCTCCTTTGCCGACGCCTATGTGCAGGATTTCTTTGTCGGCTGGGAAGAGTTCACCCGGGCGCGCAAGCCTGTTATCGCGGCAGTGGCCGGCTATGCGCTCGGCGGCGGCTGCGAACTGGCGATGATGTGCGACTTCATCATCGCCGCCGACAACGCCAAGTTCGGCCAGCCCGAGATCACGCTCGGCGTCATGCCGGGAATGGGCGGATCACAGCGCCTAACCCGCTTCGTCGGCAAGTCGAAGGCGATGGACATGTGCCTGACCGGACGGATGATGGATGCCGCGGAGGCCGAGCGTTGCGGCCTGGTGTCGCGCGTCGTGCCTGCCGACGAGCTGATCGAGGAGGCGTTGAAGGCGGCGGCCAAGATAGCCGATTTTTCGCTGCCCTCGGTGATGATGGCGAAAGAGGCCGTCAACCGCGCCTATGAAACGACATTGGCCGAAGGGCTGCGGTTCGAGCGCCGGCTTTTTCACTCCCTGTTTGCGCTCGACGACCAGAAGGAAGGCATGGCCGCCTTTACCGAGAAGCGGAAGCCGAATTTCACGAACCGGTAGATCGTGACGACGGCGGCCGGATGCGAGCGACAACAGCGGCCAAAAAGAAGGCGAAGCAGCGTTGACGCGCCGGAAAAGCTGAACTATAAGCGCACCAACCGAGGCGGCCCTGTGGCTGCCCGTTTGTTTTTTGCGCCCTGCGGCATCCCGCATGCGCCCACCAGATCAGAAGAGAGGCATCATGGCCAATACCTCCTCGGCCAAAAAGGCAACGCGCAAGATCGCCCGTCGCACGGCGATGAACAAGAACCGCCGCTCGCGCGTGCGGACCTATATCCGCCAGGTCGAGGAGGCGCTCGCCTCGGGCGACAAGGCCGCCGCGCAGGCTGCTTTCAAAGTGGCGGAGCCGGAATTGATGCGCGCCGCGACCAAGGGCGTGGTGCACAAGAATACGGCATCCCGTAAGGTGTCGCGCCTGGCCCAGCGGCTCAAGGTGCTGTCGGCCTGATATACCTTTCCAGAACTGATCTTCTTTAAACCCGGCCGCTCGCGCCGGGTTTTTTCGTTTGCCGGCAAGTACTTAAAAAGAATGCTCGCAAACCACACCTCCGCGCGAACTTCAATGTTCAAAATGCTTTGCCGGCATATACATGCCCGCTGATATTCAAGGCCGCTGAAAGCGCCCGCGATGAAAATATCAGCTGTCAAAAACTACCCTTACTTTTCAATAACTTACGGACGGTCCATCCACAGCTTGTTCACATCGCGTGCGGGGGATGGGGGACAATTGCCTGTCAAGAAAATTATTTCAGAAAATTTCGCGCGGCGTGGCCTTTTTCATATTCGCCGGAAAAGGGTTTGAATCACAATGGCTTTGTCAAAATACGCCCGTGCAACACAGGGTTCGAACCCGTCTGCGGTAACCACATTCCTTAAAAATCCGTTAGTCGTGGCCTTGCCCTATCCACAACGATTTCGTTAATGTCGGTCTATCGAGAGGGACGGGCCTGTTGGCCCTTAACCCAGCCTGAATCGGCCAGCAAAAAAGTGGCGGAATTCATGACGTGGATCATTTCCGCGTCGGGTTTGGTTTGTCTTTTTCGATACGGTAGGGGATTGGCGTAACTGTATATGGCAGGTCATGACGCGCCGGCGTTTTCGCCGGACGGCATTGTATTGCCCTGACATGACCAAACGGGCTGGCTCTGAGGAGCCGGCGCCGGTCCCCTGACAACGAGGCGACATCACCTGCCGGCGGCGGCGGTGGTGTCGCAGCGAAGACACGGTCGCCGGAAACATGGATGCAGGAGGCGTATCCCCGGCGGAAAAAGGTACAAAAGGACAAGGAACTCGATCATGCAGAGCGGCATCGAAAGGGAGCTTACGGGCGACCTCCCATTCCCTGGAACCTTAACCGGAGGGGACACTATGTCGGCTTCCAACGATGCGGAACAGAAGTTCGACCGGGTCAAGGCTCAGTTGAAGGCGCGTCTGGGAACCGAAGTCTATTCGAGCTGGTTCGGGCGCATGAAGGTCGCCGAAGCGTCCCGGGGCATTGTCCGCATCTCCGTGCCGACTGCCTTCTTGCGCTCATGGATCAACGGCCACTATCTCGACCTCATCGCCGAGCTGTGGAAACACGAGGATCCCGAAATCCTCAAGATCGAGATCGTCGTGCGCACCGCTACCCGCCCGGGGCGCAATGGCGTCGAGCCCGAACTGGCCCCAGCGCGCAAGATGACAAGGCAAGCGCAAACGGCGCTGGCCGCTGGAACAGCGGGCCCCGGCAGGGTGGAGCGGGTGCCGGCACCTCGCTCGGGAATGCCTGCAGAGACCGAGTTCAGGCACAATGTGCTCGGTTCGCCGCTTGACCCGCGCTATACGTTCGGCTCCTTCATCGAGGGACCGTCGAACCGGGTGGCCTTCGCCGCCGCCAAGGCGGTGGCGGAATCGCAGTCGAGCGCGGTGCGCTTCAATCCGCTCTTTCTTCACGCGACGGTGGGGCTGGGCAAGACGCACCTGTTGCAGGCGATCGCGGCGGAATCGCTGAAGCAGAATCCAAAGTCGCGCGTCGTCTATCTCACGGCCGAATATTTCATGTGGCGGTTCGCCACCGCGATCCGCGACAACAATGCGCTGACGCTGAAGGAGCAGCTGCGCGACATCGACCTCCTCATCATCGACGACATGCAGTTCCTGCAAGGCAAGTCGATCCAGCATGAATTCTGCCATCTGATCAACATGCTGCTCGACAGCGCCAAGCAGGTGGTGGTTGCCGCCGACCGGCCGCCGTCGGAACTGGAATCGCTGGAGCCCCGCGTCCGCTCGCGCCTCAACGGCGGCGTCGCGCTCGAAATGTCGGCGCCGGATTTCGCCATGCGCATCGGCATGCTCAAGCTGCGCCTTGCCACCGCAAAGGCTGACGATGCATCGCTCGACATCTCGGAGGAGATCCTCAACCATGTCGCCCGCACGGTGACCGGCAGCGGACGCGAACTCGAAGGCGCGTTCAACCAGCTTCTGTTCCGCCAGTCGTTCGAACCGCAGATCACCATCGACCGCATCGACGAGATCCTCGGCCACATCTATCGTTCGGGCGAGCCGAAGCGGGTGCGCATCGAGGACATCCAGCGCATCGTCGCGCGCCATTACAATGTTTCGAAGACAGAACTTCTGTCCAACCGGCGCACGCGTACGATCGTCAAGCCGCGGCAGGTCGCCATGTACCTGTCGAAGGTTATGACACCGCGCTCCTTGCCGGAGATCGGACGGCGTTTCGGTGGCCGCGACCACACGACGGTGCTGCATGCCGTGCGCAAGATCGAGGATCTTTCAGGCGTCGACAACACGCTGGCGCAGGAGCTCGAACTGCTGAGAAGACTGATCAACGATCAAGCCTGACCGGCCCGAAAAACAAAGCGTGTCGTGTGGCTGCGACGCGCTTGAAATCTACGTTTTTATGCATGTCGTTGCCTCAAAACCGCTGCGCACTTTTGGGCGACAAGCATTGGCTTGCGGGCTTCGCCAGCTTTATCCCCAGAAAGCCTGCGTAACCGGCTCGAACCGGTGGCGTGGGCTTGCGCTTGCGGGGTTTTTCCTATCAGTTTATGCAGATTCTGAGCCTGTTCAGACCTTTCGCGGGGCACCGCTTGCCGGAGACCCGCTCATTCATTCAAGCGAGCCTGTTTCGTCATGCGTGTTATCTTGGAACGGTCAAATCTCCTGAAGTCGCTCAATCACGTTCATCGCGTGGTCGAGCGGCGCAACACCATACCGATTCTGTCGAATGTGCTGCTGAGCGCCGAAGGCGCCACCCTCGAGATGAAGGCGACCGACCTCGATCTGGAGGTGACCGAAGCCACGCCTGCCAAGGTCGAGCGCGGCGGGGCGACGACGGTTCCGGCGCATCTGCTCTACGACATCGTGCGCAAGCTCGCCGACGGCGCTGAGGTCATGCTGAAGACCGACGAGGACGGCAACGCCATGACGGTGACCTCGGGCCGCTCGAGCTTCCGTCTCCAATGCCTGCCGCAATCCGATTTCCCGGAGCTTTCGGCCGGATCGTTCTCGCATATCTTCCGGCTCGATTCGGTTGCGCTCAGGGGCCTGATCGAGAAGACCCAATTCGCCATCTCCACCGAAGAGACGCGTTACTACCTGAACGGCATCTATCTGCACACACATGATGCCGACGGCAAGCTGAAGCTGCGCTCGGTAGCGACCGACGGACATCGACTGGCGCGCGCCGAGATCGACGCGCCGGCAGGGTCCGAGGGCATGCCGGGCATCATCATTCCGCGCAAGACGGTCAGCGAGCTGCAAAAACTTGTCGATGACCCTGATATCGCCGTGACCACCGAATTGTCCGACACCAAGATCCGCTTCACCATCGGCAGTGTGGTTTTGACATCGAAGCTGATCGACGGCACCTTCCCGGACTATCAGCGGGTCATCCCCACCGGCAACGACAAGAAGCTGATCATCGACCGTCAGAGTTTCGCCGCCGCCGTCGACCGCGTCTCGACCATCTCCTCCGAGCGCGGCCGCGCGGTGAAGCTTTCGATTGGAGAAGGCCAGGTCACGCTTGCGGTCAACAATCCGGATTCAGGCAGCGCCACCGAAGAACTGGCTGCGGATTATTCGTCCGACGCGATCGAAATCGGCTTCAATGCCAAATATCTGCTCGACGTCGCAGCCCAGTTGACCGGCACTGAGGCAAAATTCATGCTGGCGGACGCCGGTTCGCCAACGCTGATCCACGACATGGCCGACGAAACCACGCTCTACGTGCTGATGCCGATGCGGGTGTAGGCCTGAACGAGGCCATCTTGCTGTCATGACCGGAGTTGCGAAGCAGTCTGCGCACGACCAGCAGACTCGTATAAGTAAGCTATCGCTTACGAATTTCCGCAACTACGCAACGCTGTCGATCGACATCGACCCCGGCGCCGTGATTTTTTCCGGTGACAATGGCGCCGGCAAAACCAATCTGCTGGAAGCGATTTCCCTGCTGACGCCGGGTCGCGGCCTGCGCCGCGCACCTTATGCCGACGTGGCGCGCGAAGGCGGCGACGGCGGCTTTGCCATCCATGCCCGGCTCGATGGGCCGGACGGCCCGGTCGAGATCGGCACCGGCATTGCAGGCGGCGCCGCCGCCGGCGAGGGCGGCCGGCGGGTGCGGATCAATGGCGCGGCAGCGCGCTCGGCGGAGGACATGCTGGAATGGCTGCGCGTCGTCTGGCTGACACCGGCGATGGATGCGTTGTTCACCGGGCCGGCCGCAGACCGCCGGCGCTTTCTCGACCGTCAGGTGCTGGCGATCGATCCCGGCCACGGCCAGCGCGCGCTCGACTACGAAAAAGCGATGCGCGGCCGCAATCGGCTGCTCGCCGAAGGCTCGCGTGACGGCGCCTGGTTCGACGCGATCGAGACGCAAATGGCCGAAACCGGTGTGGCGATTGCCGCCGCGCGTGCCGAACTGGTGCGCCTGCTTGCCGCGATGATCGACAGGCTGCCAAGCGCGGGTCCGTTTCCGCAAGCCGATATCGGCCTGTCGGGCGCGTTGGAAAGCGAAGTCGGAACCACCGCGGCCGTCGATGTCGAGGAGCGGTTCCGCCGCGCCCTTGCCGAAGGCCGCGATCGCGACCGCGCCGCCGGGCGCACGCTAGACGGCCCGCACCGTTCGGATCTCGTGGTGAGGCACCGGCCCAAGGCGATGCCGGCCGAACTCTGTTCGACCGGCGAGCAGAAGGCGCTGCTGGTCGGCATGGTCCTGTCGCATGCCCGGCTGACCGGCGAGATGTCGGGCATGACGCCGATCCTGCTGCTCGACGAGATCGCCGCCCATCTCGACGCAGGCCGGCGCGCCGCGCTGTTCTCGATCCTCGAAGAGCTGAACTGCCAGGCTTTCATGACCGGGACCGATGCGGCGCTGTTTTCCAGTCTCAAGGGACGCGCGCAGTTCCTGACCGTCGATCACGGCACGGTTGGGCCAACCAAAGACGCCTGACAAGATTTCTCGGCAGCTATATTGTCTTGCAATGAACATCACCGCGCTCACCGACGAAGAGCTTGAACGCTACGCCCGCCACATCGTGCTGCCCGAGATCGGTGGCGCCGGCCAGCAGCGACTGAAGCGTGCGCGGGTCCTGGTCATCGGCGCCGGCGGGCTGGGGGCGCCGGTGCTCGAATATCTTGCCGCCGCCGGCGTCGGCACGCTCGGGATCGTCGACGACGACAGCGTCTCGCTGTCAAACCTGCAAAGACAGGTGATCCACGGCACCGAGACTGTCGGCATGGCGAAAACCGACAGTGCCAAAGCGGCGATCGCCCGTATCAATCCCAACGTCGCCGTGGAACTGCACAATCTCAGGCTGACGGCGGACAACGCCCCTGCTCTCGTCGCCCGCTATGACATCGTCGTCGACGGTTCCGACAATTTCGAAACCCGCTATGCGGTGGCCGACGCCTGCGCCGCGGAAAAGCGGCCGCTGGTACATGCCGCCGTCGGCCGCTTCGACGGCTCGGTGACCGTGCTGAAACCGTTCGAGACCGGCGCGGACGGCAAGCCATATCCAAGCTATCGCGATCTTTTTCCGGAACCGCCGCCGCCCGGCCTGGTGCCATCCTGCGCTGTGGCCGGCGTGCTCGGCGTGCTGACCGGCGTCGTCGGCACGCTGCAGGCAATGGAGGCGATCAAGCTGATCGCCGGCATCGGCGAGCCGCTGGTCGGCCGGCTGCTGCTTTACGATGCGTTGACCGCGCGCTTCGATACGATCCGCTACAAGAGAAACTAGATCTTGGGCAGCCTGGTTTCCATCGCGCAGCTTCCCGCCGATTTCGACCGATGGGACGAGGTGCTGGCGCTGATCATGCGCGCCTTCGCCTCGATGGACGGCGTCATCGATCCGCCATCCTCAGCACATCGGCTCACGGTCGAAAATCTCCGGGACAAGGCTCGGCAAGAGATGGGCTTTTCGGCGCTGAAGGACGGCAGGATTGTCGGCTGCGTTTTTGTTCTGGAGCGGGCCAACGATTTCTACGTCGGAAAGCTCGCCGTTGAACCGGGCTTTCAAGGACAGGGGATTGGCAGCCAACTGATGCAAGCTGTCGAGGATCTTGCCTGCAACCGCGGCAAGCCGGCGATCGAGCTTCAGACGCGGATCGAGCTGACCGGAAATCATGCAGCCTTCGCCCGCCTCGGCTTTCGCGAAACCGAACGGACGGCGCACAACGGCTACGACCGTCCGACCTCGATCACGATGCGCAAATGTCTTTCGTGAATACCCACCCGGGGCAGATGGCGTTGATGGTGGCGCCGAAGCCTGCCTCGGCAAGCCCCTTGGCAAGCGCCCTGCCGATGCCGCGGCTGGCGCCGGTGACAAGAGCCGCTCTGCGCGGCCCACAGGCATCAAAGATGCCCGCAGCGCAGATGCCCGGCCAGATGGTGGATGTGGTCGGCGCCAATCCCGCAGCAGCCGCCGATGATGGAGGCACCCTTCGCGACCCAGCCGTCGGCCCAGCGGCAATAGGATTTCGGATCGAGATCGGCCCGGATATCCGAGATCACCTCGTTGGCCGCGCCGTCCTCGTCCTGGGAGCCGAAGGCGTTGGCATAGACCCCGAGCGGCAGACCGGGGGCGGCAATGCGCGCAGCTTGGAGCGCTGCTCCCATGACCTCGGGCATGGAACAATTGAAGAGCAGCGCCTCCGCCCCCGTGCGCTGTGCGAGACGGGCAGCATCGGCTACGCTCTGCCCGGACCGCAGCTGCGG
The DNA here is from genome assembly GCF_003997275.1 of Mesorhizobium sp. M6A.T.Ce.TU.002.03.1.1. Taxonomy (NCBI): domain Bacteria; kingdom Pseudomonadati; phylum Pseudomonadota; class Alphaproteobacteria; order Hyphomicrobiales; family Phyllobacteriaceae; genus Mesorhizobium; species Mesorhizobium sp. M6A.T.Ce.TU.002.03.1.1. Next base: position 32,131 of record NZ_RZTI01000001.1, on the reverse strand, counting down.
CTCGGGCACGTCCTGCGGCGCGACATCGTCCCGCAGGGTGAAGGACAGCCAGAGTGGCTTGCCGCTGCCGCGCACCGCCGCGGCGGCGGTGTGGGCCTCCTCCAAGCTGCTCTGGGTCTCGGCGAGCCAACAATCGACGTGGGGCGCGAGGCCCTCAACCAGAACCGAGAGATAGCCATGCGCCAGGTCGGCCTTGAAAAGTTCCGGCTGATAGGAACCGAAGACTGGAGGCAACGATCCAGCTACCTTCACGCCGGGCGTGCCGTCGGCCGCCTCGCGCGCCAGCCTTCCGGCCAGCGACGCCAGCTCGGCGCCGCGCGCACGGAACCGCCCCTCGCCGATGTGGAAGGGCACCAGCGCATAGGAATTGGTGGTGATGACCTTCGCGCCCGCGCGAATATAATCCTCGTGCACCCGGCGGACCATCTCGGGCGCTTCCATCAGCGCCAGCGCGGACCATTCCGGCTGGCGGAAGGGCGCGCCGATGCGCTCGAGTTCGCGGCCCATACCGCCGTCGAGAATGGTGATGTCGTTCATACCTGCTCCTGTTGCGGCGTCGTCGCGCCGCGTCCTTGAAGTTCGTAGAAGCCTGCGACGTCCAGCTCTATCGACTCGGCGATATGGTCGCGGACGGCCTGTTCGGCCGCTTCCGGGCTTCCCCTCATCAGCGCGTCGAACAGGCGCTGGTGATCGCTGACCAGCGGCTGGCGGCAGGGCCAGTGTGCTTCGGACCAGCGATAGAGCCACTCCATCTTGTCGGCCAGAAGCCCGTGGCGACGGATCAGATGCTGGTGCCCGGTCTGCTCGACGAAACTGGCATGGAAGCCGAGATCGGCTGCCACCCGCACATCCGTGCCGCCGTCATTCGCCGCCGGTAGGGCGGCAAAAGCCGCCTCGACCAGATCGGTACCGAGAGCGGCGCGGCGTTGGGCGAGAATGCGGGCGGCCAGACCTTCGAACGCCGCCCGCAATGTGTAGATCTCCCAGATCGCCTGGGCATCGAGCACGGCCACGCGCCAGCTCGAATAGGGCGTGCGCGTCACCAGTTCCTGCGCCTCCATCGCGAAGAGCGCGGAACGCACCGTGCCACGGCCGAGACCGATGCGTTCAGTCAAGGTCAGCTCGGTCAGCACCGCGCCCGGCGCAAAATCGCCACGCACGATCGCCTCGCGTAGCCACTCGGTGGCCTGGTCCTGAAGGCTCTTGCGCTGGATTGGCTGACGCATGTCCGGGGTCCCTAGCGATTGCGGTCGAAATGGCCGCTGAGAAAGGCGCGGCAGCGCTCCGATGCAGGATTGCCAAAGACCTGCCCCGGTGTGCCGGCCTCTTCTATCAGGCCCTGATGCAGGAAGACTACCTGCGAGGAGACCTCGCGCGCAAAGCCCATCTCGTGGGTGACGATCAGCATGGTGCGCCCTTCCGCGGCAAGGGCGCGGATCACCTTCAGGACCTCGCCCACCAGTTCCGGGTCGAGCGCCGAGGTGGGCTCGTCGAACAGGATGGCGCGAGGCCGCTGGGCAAGAGCGCGCGCGATCGCGACCCGCTGCTGCTGCCCGCCCGAAAGATGCGCGGGCCACGCATCGCGCTTTTCGGCGAGGCCTACCTTTTCCAGGAGCGCCGTGGCCTCCTCCACTGCCTCGGCGCGGGGACGGCTCTGGACGAACAGTGGCGCCTCGATGACGTTCTGCAGCACGGTGCGGTGCGGCCACAGATTGAAGTTCTGGAAGACGAAGCCGAGATGTCCGCGCATCTGCCGCGCCACGGCCAGTTGGGCGCGCGACAGACGTCCGCCCGTCGGGGAGAGGCTGTCCTCGCCCACCGACACCGTTCCGACGTCGGGGATCTCCAGCATGGGGATGCAGCGCAGCAGCGTGCTCTTGCCAGAGCCGCTCGCGCCTATCAACGAGATCACGTCGCCGTCCTTGGCGACAAGGTCGATGCCGCGCAGCACCTCGTTGCTGCCGAAGCTCTTGCGCAGGCCGGCGATGGAAAGCGCGGTCGATGGGAGGCTCATGGCGTCTCTCCGAATTGCCAGGGCGAAAGGCGCCGCTCGGCCCAGGCCGAGAGCCGCGTAACCAGAAGCGACAGGGCGAGATAGATCGCCGCCGCGCAGAGGAATATCTCGACCGCCCGCCAGGTTTCCGAGGCGGCGGCGCGGGCTATGCCGGTGACTTCCATCAGCGTGATGGTCGAGACCAGCGCCGTGGATTTGAGGATCGAGATCACCTCGTTGGAATAGGCGGGCAGCGCCTGACGGACGGCTATGGGCAGCGTGATGCGGCGCATGACCGTCAGCCGCGTCATGCCCGAGACGCGCCCTGCTTCGACCGCGCCCCTTGGCACGGCGCGCAACCCCCCGCGCAGAATCTCGGACGTATAGGCGGCATCGTTCAGGATCAGCGCCAGCAGCCCGCACCAATAGGGCTCGCGCAGGAAGGGCCAGAGGAAGCCGTGGCGGATGAAGCCGAAGCCCGCCAGCCCGTAGTAGATCATGAACATCTGGATGAGCAGCGGCGTGCCGCGGAAGACGAAGACATAGGCCGAGGCCAGTGCGTTGCCGACCCTCGTCGTGCGCATGAGGTTGAGGATCAGCGAAAGGCAGAACCCGCCCACAAGCGCCAGGACGCCGAGGTTGAGCGTCAGCGGCAACCCCTTGAGGAGCTGCGTGAGCATGTCCGAGAGAAAGGCGAAATCCATCTCAGAGCCCGCCTTGCTCGTGGCCGCGCAGGCTGCGTCTTTCGGCGAGGCGGAAGACATGATCCGACAGCGTGGTGATGATGAGATAGATGATCGCACCGGCGGCGTAGAACAGGAAATGCTCTTGCGTGGTGCCCGCTGCGACCGCGACCTGGCGCATGGTCTCGACCAACCCCGTCACCGAGACGAGGGCGGATTCCTTGATGACCGACTGCCACTGGTTGCCCATGCCGGGAATTGCGGTGACCAGCGCCTGCGGCGCGATGACCCGCCGAAACAGGATCAGCCGCGTCATGCCGACCACGCGCCCCGCCTCGATCGTGCCCCGGGGCACGGCCTGATAGGCGCCGCGCAGCACCTCGGACTGGTTGGCGGCCGAGATCAGCCCGATCGCCAGCACTCCGGCCAAAAAGCCGCTGATGTCGAACGGCCCCGACAGTCCGAGCGCCGTGCCAATGGCCGTGACGACCTGCCGGCCGCCGAAATAGAACAGGTAGATCACCAGGATATCGGGCACGCCCCGGAAGACCGTGGCGTAGGCCTCGGCCAGCTTGCGCAGCGGCCAGTTGCCCGCCACCCGGGCCCAGGCGATGAGCGTGCCGAAGGCCAACCCGCTCAGGAATGCCGCGACGGAGACATAGAGCGTCATGAGGCCGGCGCGCGCGAGCGCCAGCCCCCATCCGTCGGGCCCGAAGCCGAGAAGTGTCAGATCGGCCTGCACCCTGGCCTCAGAGCGCGGGCGTCACGACCATGCCGAACCATTTTTTCGACAGCTCGACGAGCGTGCCGTCGTCCGACATCGACTTCAGCGCTTTGCTGAGAAGCCCGGCCAGCTCGGCGTCGCCCTTCTGGACGACGAAGGCCGAGCCGCGCCCCATGACGCCGCCCGTGAAGGACGGGCCGGTGGCCTTGGCGGTTTCTGTGTTCTTCTCGAGGAAAGCCGAGATGTTGGTGACCGAGGCGATCCCGGCGTCGAGCCGCCCGTTCAGCAGATCCTGATAGACTTCCGGGCCGGTCTGATAGGTGCGGATCGTCACGCCCTTGTCGGCCAGATACTTGTTCAGGAAGTCTGCCTGGATGGTCGAGACGTGGACGCCCACGGTCTTGCCGTCCAGCACCCCGGCGATCGCCGCGATGGCGGCATCGGTGGCCTTCGTATCGTCGAGGTCGACGAAAGCGCCCGTGCCCGACAGTTCGACGCCGCTTTCCTTCAGCACGACGAAGGTCGAGCCGCCGGTGGTGTAGGGGAGCGAGAAATCGACCACTTCGAGGCGTTTCTCGGTGACGGAGACCGAGTCAACCACCGCATTGTACTTGCCGTCGATGAGGCCCTGGATCATGCCGTCCCAGGCCTGCGAGATCACCTCATAGTCGAAGTCGGCGCGCTTGGCGATCTCGGCCAGCATGTCCAGCTCGAAGCCGTAGAGCTCGCCATTCGGTCGGGTCATATTGAAGGGCGGGAAGGCTCCTTCGGTGGCGAAAACATATTTTTTACGTCCCTGGGCAAGAGCTGTGGCGGGGGCAACGGCGAGCCCGGCAATGGCGGCAAGGCCCATGCGCAGGAAGGTGCTGCGGGTGATTTTCATGCTTGGATCATCCTTGGGAGGAGGGTTGAGGGGTCAGGAAAGAAGATCGACCGCCATGCGCGTGAGCGCGATGGCGCTTTGCCCGATGCAGGCTTCATCGGGCTGATAGTCGGAGTTGTGGACGCGGTCGTCACGGCCGGGCTGGCCCGAACCGATGAATATCTGGACCGAAGGCATGAGTTCGGAGAAATAGGAAAAGTCCTCGGCTCCGAAGCTCGTTCCCGGCTCGACCTGAGGCGTCGCGCCGAACTGATGGCCGAGCACGGAAACCGCACGATCGACCAGCGCATCGTCGTTCATCAGGGGCGGCGCGCCGCGCGCATAGTCGATCTCGACGGCGGCATTGAGCGCCTGCGCCGTGCCTTCGCAGATGCGCCGGAACGCGGCCTCGGCGAGATCGCGCGATCGCGGCGAGCGGCAACGCACCGTGCCCTCGAACATGCAGCTGTCGGGAATGATGTTCTGGGTCGCGCCGCCCTCGATATGGCCGATGGTCAGGACGGCGGACTGCGCGGGGTCCATCTCGCGCGATATCACGGTCTGGAGTTGGGTGATGATGTGGGCGCTGGCGACGATCGGGTCGATGGCGGCATGGGGCCGCGCGGCATGGCCCGACTTGCCGCGCACCACCACCTTGAACTCGTCGCTCGATGCGGTGCTTGCACCGCGGTTCAACAGAACCTGCCCCGCCGGCAGTTCCGGACGGTTGTGGAAGGCGATGGCCATGTCAGCACCTTTGGCGGCACCGTCCGCCACCATGGCCGCCGCGCCGCTCTCCTGCGTCTCCTCGGCGGGCTGAAAAATCAGCCGGACCGAGCCGCGCAGACGCGGCGCCAGCGAGACGAGCGCATGCGCGGCGCCGAGAAGCGAGGCGGTGTGAAGATCGTGCCCGCAGGCATGCATCCTGCCTGGAATGGTCGAAGCATAAGGCAGACCGGTCTGCTCCCCGATCGGCAAGGCATCCATATCGGTCCGCAGGATCAGGCAGGGACCGGGAAAGGCTCCGGATATCTCGGCCACGACGCCGGTGCGGCCGACGCCGGTGCGCGCCTCGATTCCGAGCGCGCCAAGCTCGGCGGCGACCAGGCCGGCCGTGCGGACCGTGTCGAAGCCGGTTTCTGGATGGGCATGGATGTCGCGACGTAGTTCAATGAGGCGAGCCTCGATGGCGCGGATAAGTCCCTCGATCTCGGGGCCGGGGTCGTTGCGGCGTTCAGGCATCAGCTTTTTACACTCTTGCGATGGAAGCCCTTTGCTTGATGCTACTGTCACCTATTGTCAAGGATCGACAATCGACGAGACCGATCGGGAGTAGAATGATTTTCTAAAGCCACATGGGAGCTGCTCCGGGGGCAGCATCTGGGAACCTTGTTTCCCGCGCGACTGCACCGCGTGCAACCGGTGCCGCAAACTTTTGCGTGAGATGGTTGCTCATGCCGAGCCATCCCAGCCGCCTCAAGGCGGGGTCCCTGATCCCCTATCGGGGACCGTAAAGTCTTTGCTGAAGAATTGGACGGCGCCCGGTCACGTCCGCAGCGGCAGTACGCGGTCAGGCGGGCGATGGCCATCGAAGAAGGCGCGGATGTTGATGATCACCTTCTCGCCCATATCGATGCGGCCTTCGAGCGTCGCCGATCCCATATGCGGCAACAGCACGACCTTGCCCTTGGCGGCGAGCTTCAGCAATTTGCTGTTCAGCGCCGGCTCATGCTCGTAGACGTCGAGGCCGGCGCCGGCGATCTTGCCGTCCTGGATCAGCTTGACCAGAGAGTCCTCGTCGATGATATCGCCGCGCGCCGTGTTGACGATGTAAGCGGACGGTTGCAGAAGCGCCAGCCGCCGCGCCGAGAGCAGATGGAAGGTTGCCGGCGTCGACGGACAGTTGACCGAGATGATGTCCATGCGGGCAAGCATCTGGTCGAGGCTTTCCCAGTAGGTTGCCTCCAGCTCATCCTCGACCGCCGGCAGCACGCGATGGCGGTTGTGGTAGTGGATCGACAGCCCAAAAGCCTTGGCCCGCCGGGCGACAGCGGTGCCGATGCGGCCCATGCCGACAATGCCGAGGCGTTTGCCCCAGATCCGCCGGCCGAGCATCCAGGTTGGCGACCAGCCCGCCCACTTCTTGTCGCCGGTCAGCACATTGGCGCCTTCCGCCAGCCGCCGAGGCACCGCCAGCATTAGCGCCATGGTCATGTCGGCCGTATCTTCGGTCAGCACGTTCGGCGTGTTGGTGACGGTAATGCCCTTCTTCGCTGCTGCCGCCACGTCGATCTTGTCGACGCCGTTGCCGAAATTGGCGATCAGCTTGAGGTTGTCGCCAGCCTGAGCGATTAGCGCTGCGTCGATATGATCGGTTATGGTCGGCACCAGCACGTCGGCTTCCTTGACCGCCGCGACCAGTTCCGGCTGCGTCATTGGCCTGTCTTCGACATTCAGTCGGGCGTCGAACAGCTCACGCATGCGGGTCTCGACCGGATCGGGCAGCTTGCGCGTGATGACGACGAGGGGCCTTTTTCTGCCTGCCATTGTTTCCTCAAACCCAACCCTCGTTGAGACCTCTTTAACCAAGACAGGCGAAACTGGAGGCCGGTCGCGGTGCCAGTTCTCCATGTAACAAGAGGTTCCGCCGAAGACAAAGAAAAAGGGGCGCCAAGGCCGATGAGCCGGCGCTGAAAGGAACGAAAGTGTCTGGTTTTGCGTCGCTCCGCCTGACCCTCAGCGCAGCATTTATCGGCGCTATCCTTTATTCCCCGCTTGCGGCGGCACAGAGTGCGGCAGCACCGGCCCAGAGCGCAACGCTCGGGCCGAGCGGCCTGCCGCTGCCGCGTTTCGTCAGCCTGAAAGCGGGCCGCGTCAACTCCCGCGTCGGACCAGGCGTCAACTATTCCGTCGACTGGATGTACATGAAGCCTGGCCTGCCGATGGAAATCATCCAGGAATTCGACACCTGGCGTCGGGTGCGCGATGCCGACGGCTCTGAAGGCTGGATCAACCAGTCTCTGCTTTCAGGGCGCCGCACGGCGATCGTGGCACCCTGGCAGCGCGGCAAGGATGCTCGAATCAACCTTCTCAACGACCCGGAAAAGGATGCCAGCATCATCGCGATCATCGAGCCGGGCGCCATGGGCACGATCAGGTCCTGTGACGGCCAGTGGTGCGAAATGACCTTCGACGGCCACACCGGCTGGCTCGCCCAGTCGCTTGTCTGGGGCGCCTATCCGGGCGAACGGGTCAAAAACTGACCTCTTCTTGTCGGTTCGGGATCATGGTCTAGCGGCCGAGCCGGGTATCTCGCGACCCAATGACGCGCCGATCAATCGCAGCGTTTGGGACGCAGCCTTACCACGATGTCGACATTGGCGATCTCCATGCCTTCCGGCGGCTCCGGCAGGTTGGAAACCGTGACAGGACCGCTGGCGATATCGAAGATCCTGTTTTCGCCTTCAATGTAGAAATGATGGTGATCGGAGGTGTTGGTGTCGAAGTAGGTCTTTGACCCCTCGACGGCCAGGATGCGCAGAAGGCCCGCCTGGGTGAATTGATGAAGGGCGTTGTAGACGGTGGCGAGCGACACCGGCACGCCGGCGGCGATCGCCTCCTCGTGCAGTTCCTCGGCCGACAGATGGCGGTCGCCCTTGGCGAAAAGCAGATCGGCCAGCGCAATGCGCTGACGCGTCGGCCTCAGCCCAGCTTCGCGAACCCGCTTGTCCACAGCGACATTTTCCTTCCGGCAGCCCAGATCCATCTATCCGTCCAAGCTCATAGTTTCGCCCCAAGATATGCCCAGAATGGCAAAAAACGAACATCGCCCGAAACTGAACACCTCCCGACATATATTCTGTCGGCCGAATACGATCAATAGCGCGCATTGACCCAGGCAGACGGGCAGGTTAAGCGCAAACGCCGGTTTCCGGCCTGAAATAGATTGTGTTAGGAAACCAACGACAAGGGCGCTCTACCGCCCGGGACGATTACGGGGAAGAGATTGATGGCGGTTTCGAAATCCAGCTACGATTACGAAGAACTGCTTGCCTGCGCCCGCGGCGAGCTGTTCGGACCTGGAAACGCCCAACTCCCCTATCCGCCGATGCTGATGTTCGACCGCATCACCGAAATCAGCGAGACGGGCGGTGCCTTCGACAAGGGCTTCATCCGCGCAGAGTTCGACATTAAGCCGGACCTGTGGTTTTTCGCCTGCCACTTCATCGGCAATCCAATCATGCCGGGGTGCCTGGGCCTCGACGCCATGTGGCAATTGACGGGATTCTACCTCGGCTGGCTCGGCGAGCCGGGCAAAGGAATGGCGCTCTCGACCGGCGAGGTGAAGTTCAAGGGCATGGTGACACCGTCGGTCAAGAAGGTGGAGTATGGCGTGGACTTCAAGCGCGTGATGCGCGGCCGGCTGGTGCTTGGTATCGCCGATGGCTGGCTGAAGGCGGATGGCGAACCCATATACGCAGCAACGGACCTCAAGGTGGGTCTGTCCAAGCAATCGGCCGCCGCCTGACCGGCGCCCCCACAGCGCCGCGCGTCCCTGGGACGCGCAAACGAAGCTGTAGAACTTTAATTTGCGCATGATCCGTGTCCAACAGGTTTCGGGTTCAAGCGCTGGAAGGAGTTGCGAATGAGACGGGTGGTAGTGACAGGCCTCGGCATCGTGTCGTCGATCGGCAACAATGCCAACGAGGTGCAGGCCTCGCTCCACGATGCCAAGTCCGGCATCAGCTTCTCTGATTCCTTCGCCGAACACGGCTTCCGCTGTCAGGTCTGGGGAGCGCCGACGCTCGACCCCTCCGCCCTGATCGATCGTCGCGCTATGCGCTTCCTGTCGCAAGGTGCGGCCTGGAACCATGTCGCCATGGACCAGGCTATTGTGGACGCTGGACTTGGTGAGAACGACATCACCAATGAGCGCACCGGCATCGTCATGGGATCGGGCGGACCGTCGACCCGAGCCATCGTCGAAGCGGCCGAAACCACGCTCAAGAATGGCAGCCCCAAGCGCATCGGCCCGTTCGCCGTGCCGAAGGCGATGTCGTCGACCGCTTCAGCGACGCTCGCCACCTGGTTCAAGATCCATGGCGTCAACTATTCGATCTCGTCGGCCTGCTCGACCTCGGCGCATTGCATCGGCAATGGCTACGAACTGATTCAGTGGGGCAAGCAGGACATGGTCTTCGCCGGCGGCCATGAGGATCTCGATTGGACGATGTCGGACCTGTTCGACGCGATGGGCGCCATGTCGTCCAAGTTCAACGACAGGGCGTCGGCCGCCTCGCGCGCCTATGACGTCGATCGCGACGGCTTCGTCATTGCCGGCGGTGCCGGCGTGCTGGTCCTGGAAGAGCTCGAGCACGCCAAGGCACGCGGCGCCAAGATCTACGCCGAGATCGTCGGCTATGGCGCGACCTCAGACGGCTACGACATGGTGGCGCCATCGGGCGAAGGTGCGGTGCGCTGCATGCGGCAGGCGCTGGCGACCACCTCTTCGCCAGTCGACTACATCAACACGCACGGCACTTCGACGCCGGTCGGCGATTCCAGGGAAATGGGCGCGATCCGCGAAGTGTTCGGCGAGAAGATGCCTTTCATCACCTCGACCAAATCGCTGACTGGCCATTCGCTGGGTGCGGCCGGCGTGCAGGAATCGATCTACTCTATCCTGATGATGCAAGGCGGCTTCATCGGCGAGAGCGCTCATATCGAGCAACTCGATCCGGAATTCGAAGGCATGCCGATCGTGCGCACACGCATCGACGACGCCAGGATCGACACTGTTTTGTCCAATTCGTTTGGTTTCGGCGGCACCAACGCAACGCTGATTTTCCAGCGCTATTCCGCATAAGGATTTGCCGACCATGGACGGATTGATGAAGGGCAAGCGCGGGCTTGTCATGGGTGTCGCCAACGATCACTCGATCGCCTGGGGCATCGCCCGGAAACTCTCCGAACATGGGGCGGAACTCGCCTTCACCTATCAAGGCGAGGCCTTCGGGCGCCGGGTCAAGCCGCTCGCCGACAAGCTCGGCGCCTCGCTGGTCGTGCCTTGCGATGTCGAGGACAGCGCATCGGTTGCCGCCACCTTCGAGACCTTGGGCAAGGCCTGGGGCGGGCTGGACTTCGTCGTCCATGCCATTGGCTTTTCCGACAAGAACGAGCTGAAGGGCCTTTACGCCGACACCAGCCGCGACAATTTCGTCCGCACCATGGTCATCTCCTGCTACTCCTTCACAGAGGTCGCCCGTCACGCCGCCGCGCTGATGAAGGACAGTGGCTCGATGATCACGCTGACCTATGCCGGTTCTGTCCGTGTCATGCCGAACTATAACGTCATGGGCGTGGCCAAGGCCGGGCTGGAAGCCAGCGTCCGCTATCTCGCCAACGACTACGGACCGCGCGGCATCAGGGTGAACGGCATATCGGCGGGACCGGTGCGGACACTGGCCGGCGCCGGGATTTCCGACGCACGCCATATGTTTTCCTACCAGCAGCGCAACTCGCCGCTGCGCCGTACAGTGACCATCGACGAAGTCGGTGGCTCCGCGCTCTACCTCCTGTCCGACCTGTCGTCCGGCGTCACCGGCGAAATCCACTATGTCGATTCCGGCTACCACATCGTCTCGATGCCGGCGCTCGACGAGTTGAAGCAGGCCGACACCGGCCGGGAATAATTCGGCCCATAGAAAATGCCTTGGTCCGGTGAACTCCGCTCAGCGGCGCGCCGCCAAAACCTTGAACATCCCGTCGCGGGCGATCTCGGCGTGGCTGGAGAAGGCGGCCGCCAGCACCGGCTCGTAGGGAAGCTGACGGTTCGCCACCATGAACAGCCGCCCACCTGGCTTCAGCGCCTTCGCCGCGGCGCGGATCATGCCGGCACCGATCTCCGGCTCGGTCGCGCGGCTGCGATGGAAGGGCGGGTTCATGACGATGGCGTCATAACGGCGCTCGATCGGCTCGCTCAAAAGATCGATCCAGAAGAAATTGGGTTCCGCCGCTGTATTGCCGATATTGCGTTTCGCCGCCTCCAGCGCCTCGAACTCGGCCTCGTAGAGATCGAGCGCCGAGATGCCGGGTGAGCGGGCGGCGACCTCGGCCGCCACATAGCCCCAGCCGGCGCAGAAATCGGCAATGTTGCCACGCAGGTCGCCGGGCAAATTGTCCACCAGCAATCTCGAACCTGCATCGATCTTATCAAAAGAGAACATGCCTGGTGCGGTGCGGAAACGGCTCTCGACCAGAAGCGTTGGATTGGCGACGCGAAGCGCGGCCGCGGCCGCGGCATCGGCCGGTCGATGGAACCAGAAGGCGATGCCGTGATGTTTCGGCATATGGCCGTCGAGCGTCACAAGCTCGCCGATGCGCTTGCGCAGGCTCGCAATGCCATCGTCCTTGCCGCCGGCGACGGCGATCAGTCCGCCCGGCCTCACACGCTCAATCGCCTCAGCGATGCGCAATTCGTTTTGCCCGTGATGACGGCCGGCAAGCACCAATGCCGCATCGAAACCTTCGCTCTCCGGTCGCGGCGTGACCGTGAAGCCGGCGCCCTGCAGCGCGCGAAAATGCGGGCGGAAGCCTTGCACCAGATGCAGTGTTGCATCGAAGCCTTCGGGCAGGCGGAAACCCGGTTCAGCGCCCAGAAAGAGGACGCGCTCGCCTTTACGCGGCATGGCGACAGCCTCGGCCTCGAACGGGTGGAACAGTGTCTTCAGCGGCTCGGCGGACATTCTTCGATCTCTTGAAAATGAAAACGGGCGCGACCTGTCGGCGCGCCCGCTTCGATTATACCGTCAGATCGCTCAGGCGGCGTCTTCTTCGCCTTCGGCCTTCTTGTCGCGGGCGATTTCCTTGCCCGTGGCCTGATCGACGACCTTCATCGACAGGCGGACCTTGCCGCGCTCGTCGAAGCCCATCAGCTTGACCCAGACCTTGTCGCCTTCCTTGACGACGTCGGAGGTCTTGGCGACGCGATCGTTGGCGAGCTGCGAGATGTGGACGAGGCCGTCACGCGGACCGAAGAAGTTGACGAAAGCGCCGAAGTCGGCGGTCTTGACGACCGTGCCTTCGTAGATCTCGCCGACTTCCGGCTCGGCAACGATGGTGTGGATCCACTTCTTCGCCGCCTCGATCTCCTTGGCGTTGGACGAAGCGATCTTGACCGTGCCGTCGTCCTCGATGTTGATCTTGGCGCCGGTCTTTTCGACGATCTCGCGGATGACCTTGCCGCCCGAGCCGATCACGTCGCGGATCTTGTCGGTCGGGATATGCATGACCTCGATGCGCGGCGCGAACTCACCGAGCTCGGAACGCGCGCCGGACAGCGCATTGCCCATTTCGCCGAGAATGTGCTGGCGGCCGTCCTTGGCCTGGTCCAGCGCGATCTTCATGATCTCCTCGGTGATGCCTTCGATCTTGATGTCCATTTGCAACGAGGTGATGCCGTTGGCGGTGCCGGCAACCTTGAAGTCCATATCGCCGAGGTGATCCTCGTCGCCGAGGATATCGGAGAGCACCGCGAAGCGCTCGCCTTCCTTGATGAGACCCATGGCAATGCCGGCAACCGGCTTGGCCAGCGGCACGCCGGCATCCATCAGCGCCAGCGAGGTGCCACAGACGGTGGCCATCGACGACGAACCGTTGGACTCGGTGATCTCCGAGACGACGCGCAGCGTGTAGGGGAACTGATCGGCGGTCGGCAGCATCGGGCGGATCGCGCGCCAGGCGAGCTTCCCGTGGCCGATTTCGCGGCGGCCGGGCGAACCCATGCGACCGGTTTCACCGACCGAATAGGGGGGGAAGTTGTAGTGAAGGAGGAACTTCTCCTTGTACATGCCGGTCAGCGAATCGACGTACTGCTCGTCCTCGCCGGTGCCGAGCGTGGCAACAACCAGCGCCTGGGTCTCGCCGCGGGTGAACAGTGCCGAGCCGTGGGTGCGCGGCAGGACGCCGACTTCGGAGACGATCTTGCGGACCGTCTTCAGGTCGCGGCCGTCGATGCGCGAGCCGGTGTCGAGGATGTTCCAGCGCACGACCTTGGCCTGGAGCTCCTTGAACACAGTGCCGATCTGCTCGGACGTGTATTTTGCTTCCTCGCCTTCGGCGGGGGCGAACGCAGCCTTGACCTTCGCCTTGACGGCGTCGACGGCGGCATAGCGCTTCTGCTTGTCGGTGATCTTGTAGGCATCGCGAAGCTCGCCTTCGACGATCTTCAGCATCTCTGCTTCAAGCGCCGAATAGTCCGGCGCGGTGAAATCGCGCGGGTCCTTGGCGGCAACCTCGGCCAGCTTGATGATCGCATCGATCACCGGCTGGAAGCCGCGATGGCCGAACATGACGGCGCCGAGCATCAGGTCCTCGCCGAGCTCCTTGGCTTCGGACTCAACCATCAGCACGGCGTCTGAGGTGCCGGCGACGATCAGGTCAAGCTTGGATTCCTGCATCTCGTCGACATGCGGATTGAGCACATATTCGCCGTTGATGTAACCGACGCGGGCGCCGCCGATCGGGCCCATGAAGGGGACGCCGGACAGCGTCAAGGCCGCCGAGGTGGCGACGATCGACAGGATGTCGGGGTCGTTTTCGAGATCATGCTGGACGACGGTGACGACAATCTGCGTGTCGTTCTTGTAGCCGTCGGCGAAGAGCGGGCGGATCGGACGATCGATGAGGCGGGAAACCAGCGTTTCCTTCTCGCTCGGACGGCCTTCGCGCTTGAAATAGCCGCCCGGGATCTTGCCGGCGGCATAGGTCTTTTCCTGGTAGTTGACGGTTAGCGGGAAGAAATCGAGGCCGGGCTTCGGCTCCTTCATCGAAACGACGGTGGCGAGAACCTTGGTTTCGCCGTAGGTGGCGAGCACCGCGCCGTCAGCCTGGCGCGCGATCTTGCCGGTTTCGAGGATGAGCGGGCGGCCGCCCCATTCGATTTCCACTTTATGGTGATTGAACATATCTTGTCCTTCATATGCGGAAAGGGCCGCGCCGTTTCACCGTGCGCGAGTGCCCCTTTCCCTTGGCTTCATTTCTCGGGCAGCCACGGGCAAGACAACGGGAAGCTCGGGTAAATCCGGCGCGATTGCCGCGCGAGCGTCCTGCAATCCTGCCCCATGACCGTCCATGGGCGGTTTCGAATGGCCCTGTGCTATTTCGAAACCGGGTTTGGCCAATCGATCCGACTGGCCTTGCGCATGATCCCGAAACCGCGGCCTGCGGAAAGCATCATGCGCAAATTCAAACTTTCAGAGCGTCCTATTTGCGCGTCTAGATCGATGCGCGGCGCTCTACTTCCTTCATAGAGCAATGGACTGATCCGATGCTCCAATGCGCGACCGGCGGGCTCTCGAAAGAACCCGCCGGTCAATTCGTCAACGGCGCAGACCGAGCTTCTCGATCAGCGTCTGATAGCGCGCGTCATCCTTGCGCTTGAGATAATCAAGCAGACTACGGCGCTGGGAGACGAGAGCAAGCAGACCACGGCGGGAATGGTTATCCTTCTTGTGGTCCTTGAAATGGTCGGTCAGGTTCTTGATGCGCTCGGAAAGGATGGCCACCTGGACTTCCGGAGACCCGGTATCGCCCTTGGCGGTTGCGAATTCACCCATCAATTCCTTCTTGCGCTCGGCAGTAATCGACATCGTGTTTTTCCTTATCTGTTTGAGGAAACGGGACGCCCTCAGCCGGGATGTCGTCCAGCAGGGGCCGGTACAAGCAACGTGTCATTGCACGATGCTGCGGCGCATATAGTGCAATTCAGGCAAAAACACCAGCCCAATTCACAAGCCGGCTTTTTGCGGCACAAACGAAGATTTCCCTTCGGCTAAAGCCACTTCTTCCATCTGAAGAAGGCAATCAGCCCGAACGCGACAAGGGCCATGAACACGAGCGCCGCCGGATAGCCGTATTGGGCCTTCAACTCCGGCATGTTCCATGGCGAGCTTTCTGGATCGAAGTTCATGCCCCACACGCCAACGAGAAAGGTTAGCGGGATGAAGATCACCGAGACGATCGTCAGATAGCTGATGACATCGCTGGTGCGCGCCTGGCTCAGCGACAGATGCATCTCGATCAGACCGGTCAGCATGTCGCGCTGGGTTTCGACCAGTTCGATGAGCCGAAGCGAGTGGTCGAGCGTGTCGTTCAGGAAAACCTTGGTCTCGGCCTTCACATAGGGCACGTCGTTGCGGATCAGCGTGGCCAGCGCATCGCGCATCGGCCAAAGCACCCCCTTCAGCACATTGGCGTCGCGCCGCAACTCGTGAAGCTGCCGCATCTGGTGCTTATCCGACGCGCGCAGCATCTGGTCCTCGATGCTGTCGACCAATTCGCCGGCAGCCTCGATCGGCGGGAAATAGCTGTCGACGATGGCGTCGATCAGGGCATAGGCGAGATAGTCTGCTCCGCGTGCGCGCAACCGGTTGGGCATCGAGCTTTCGATGCGCTTGCGCACGGGATCGAACGGATCGCCTTCGCGCTCCTGGAAGGTGACGACGAAGTTCTTGCCGAAGAAGACGGCGATCTGCTCGTAGCGATGCGCGGTGACGTCGTCGATCATCCTGACGACGACAAAGGCATGGTCCTCGAAGAAGTCCACCTTCGGCCGCTGGCCGGTGTTGACGACATCTTCCAGCGCCAGCGGATGCAGGCTGAAAATCCGGCCGATCTCCTCGATCAGCGGGATGTTGGCGAGACCGGTACAGTCGAGCCAGATGACCGGCCATGTGTCGCAATTGGCTTTGACGTCGTCGATGCTGGCATCTTCGATCGTCTCGAATTTATTGGGCGACATCAGTGTCAGTCGCAGTTCGCTGCGCCGCGCCGCCGGGTCGGCGATCAGCGTGCCCGGCGATGCGCCAACCGGCGGCCGCCGTGCCGTCACCGGCGCCCGCTTCTTGATCGTCTCGGCCTTTGCCATGTGCCCCTCGGATGTTTAAGTCTCATCGAGATTAGACGACGGGACTCACCCGGCAAAGACCCGCTTCGGCTTGAACATGCCTTGTTCGATGGCGCCGATGGCGACCAGCTTGCCGCGCGCCGTTGCGCAGGCCTCCTCAGCTTCCACCGGCGCATCGCGGCCGCGGATGATGACCGGATTGCCGAGGCGGATTTTTGTTGCCGCGTCGTCACTGATCGCGATCTGCGGCAGGCAGTCGAGCGCGGCTGATGTATCGACCAGAAGCGCGTCGATCGCGTCGAAGTCGACTGGCACCGTGTCCGCTGAATCCGAACTTTCGCCCCGTTCGCCAAAGCGGGCGGCTTCCAGCTCGGCGATGGTGACGAAGTCTTCCTGCGTGAACGGCTCGACCTCGATCCGGCGCAGTTCGGCGATGTGACCGAAACAGCCGAGGTCGCGGCCCATGTCGCGGGCCAGCGAGCGCACATAAGTGCCCTTGCCGCATTCGACCTCGAAAATGGTGCGATCAGCACTGTGCTCAATCAGGTCGAGACGGCCGATCTCGACTTCCCGCGCCGGAATGTCGACCGTCGCGCCGTCGCGGGCAAGGTCATAGGCGCGCTCGCCTGCGATCTTGATGGCTGAAAATTGTGGCGGCGTCTGCATGATGACGCCGGTGTATTTCGGCATCAGCAAAAGCACATCGGCTTCAGCCGGACGCTGGTCGGAGCTTTTCGTCACCGGCCCTTCAAGGTCATCGGTCGAACGCTCCTCACCCCAGGCAACCGTGAAGCGGTAGACCTTGGCGCCATCCTGGACATAAGGCACGGTCTTGGTCGCTTCGCCGAGCGCGATCGGCAGCATGCCGGAAGCGAGCGGGTCGAGCGTGCCGGCATGGCCGGCCTTTTCGGCCTGGAACAGCCATTTGATCTTGGAGACGGCTTCGGTCGAACCCATGCCGACGGGCTTGTCCAGCACCAGCCAGCCGGAGATCGGCCGGCCCTTCTTCTTGCCGCGACGCGCCACTATTTTTCGTCCTTGTCATTGTCTTTATTCTGGTCGTCAATCTGGGCATCTGTGCCGAGGTCGCGCGCCACTTCGGGCGAGTGCAGCAATTCGTTGATCTTCTGGAAATTGTCGTAGCTGGTGTCGAGCCGGAAGCGGAACTCGGGCATGTACTTCATCTGCCGGAGCGCGCCGGAAACGCGGCCGCGCACGAATTTCGCATGCTTGTTGAGCGCCTCGACCACCGCATCGGTATCACTTGCGCCGAGCGGCGAGACGAAGGCGGTGGCGATCTTCAGATCGGGCGACATGCGCACTTCCGAGACCGAAACCACGGCATTCTCGATCAAGGGATCGAGGATCTCGCCACGCTGCAAGGTTTCCGAAAGCGCATGGCGCACCTGCTCGCCGACGCGAAGCATGCGCTGGGATGGGCCTGATGTGGTTGAACGGGGCATTTTTCTCTATCCTGAAATCGTGAAGCGCGGGATGGGACCGCGCCGCATGTCTCATATGGTTTGGGCGGCGGTCTTTCGACCACCGCCCGGTCTCAGTAGATGCTTGAGCTCAAGCTGCTCGAACTCAGAGCGTCCTGGTCACCATCTCGACGCGGAAGCACTCGATGACGTCGCCGACGCGCATGTCTTCGTAGTTCTGGAAGGCCATGCCGCATTCCTGGCCACCTGGGACTTCCGCAACTTCGTCCTTGAAGCGCTTCAGGGTCTTCAGCGTGCCTTCGTGGATGACGACGTTATCGCGGATCAGGCGAACGCCCGCACCGCGCTCGACCTTGCCTTCGGTGACACGGCAGCCGGCGATCTTGCCGACCTTGGTGATGTCGAAGATCTCGAGGATCTCCGCATTGCCGATGAAGGTCTCGCGACGCTCCGGCGAAAGCAGGCCGGAGAGCGCAGCCTTCACGTCATCCACGAGATTGTAGATGATCGAATAGTAGCGGATCTCTATGCCTGCCGCCGCGGCAGCCGCGCGCGCCTGCACATTGGCGCGGACGTTGAAGCCGATGATCGCAGCACCCGAGGTTTCCGCCAGCGACACATCGCTTTCGGTGATGCCGCCGGCGCCCGCATGGACGATGCGCGCACGCACCTCGTCGGTGCCGAGCTTGTCCAGCGCCGCGTTGATCGCCTCGATCGAGCCCTGCACGTCGCCCTTGATGACCAGCGGGAATTCCTTCAGCCCGCTCGTCTGCAGCTGCGACATCATCTGTTCGAGCGACCCACGCTGGCCGGCATGCTTGGCCACCGCCTTCTCGCGCGCCAGACGCTGGCGGTATTCGGTGATCTCGCGGGCACGGGCCTCGTTGTTGACGACGGCGAAACGGTCGCCGGCCTGCGGTGTTCCCTGCAGACCAAGCACCTCCACCGGCATTGCCGGCGGCGCTTCCTTGATCTGCCCGCCGCGGTCGTTGACCAGCGCACGCACCCGGCCCCATTCGTTGCCGGCAACGAGGATGTCGCCGGGCATCAGCGTGCCTGTCTGGACCAGCACCGTGGCGACGGGACCGCGGCCCTTGTCGAGCTGGGCTTCGATGACGACGCCCTCGGCGGTGCGGTCCGGATTGGCCTTCAGGTCGAGGATTTCGGCCTGCAGCAGGATCGCTTCGAGCAGCTTGTCGAGATTGGTGCCCTTGGTCGCCGACACTTCGACATCCAGCACCTCGCCGCCCATCGATTCCACGAAGACTTCGTGGCGCAGCAGCTCAGAGCGCACCTTCTGCGGGTCGGCGTCATGCTTGTCGATCTTGTTGATCGCCACGATGATCGGGACGCCGGCCGCCTTGGCATGGCTGATCGATTCGATCGTCTGCGGCATCACGCTGTCATCGGCCGCCACCACGAGGATGGCGATGTCAGTCGCCTGGGCGCCGCGGGCGCGCATCGCCGTGAAGGCGGCGTGGCCGGGCGTGTCGATGAAGGTGATCTTGTGACCGTTCTTCTCGACCTGATAGGCGCCGATATGCTGGGTGATGCCGCCAGCCTCGCCGGACACGACATTTGCGTTGCGGATAGCATCGAGCAGCGACGTCTTGCCGTGATCGACATGGCCCATGATCGTCACCACCGGCGGCCGCGATTCCAGATCTTCTGGGCGATCGGCGATGTTGAACAGGCCTTCCTCAATGTCGGACTCGGCGACGCGGCGAACCGTGTGGCCGAATTCGGTGGCGACCAGCTCGGCCGTGTCGGCGTCGATGACGTCGCCCGGCTTCAGGATCTGGCCCTGTTTCATGAAGAACTTGACCACATCGACGGCGCGCTCGGACATGCGCTGCGCCAGTTCTTGGATGGTGATGGTTTCGGGCAGTATCACTTCGCGCATGACTTTCTCGCGCGGTTCGTTATGCAGCGCGCGCTTGAATTTCTCCTGGCGCCGACGCATCGACGACAGCGAACGCGCACGCGCATCCTCATCGGAAAGTGCGGCGTTCAGCGTCAGCTTGCCGCGGCGGCGATCTTCCTCGCCCTTGGTCGGCTTGGCCGGACGCGCCACTTCGGGCGTGACCGGACGGCGCACCGGGGCACCGGCGCCGGTCCGCTTCGGCTTGATGTCCTCGTCGTCGACTGTCGCCAGTTCGGCGGCCAGCGGCGCGCGGCGACGCGCCTCTTCCTCGGCACGCCGGCGGGACTCGGCCTCAGCCTGCAGCCGAGCCTCTTCCTCGGCCTGGCGGCGCGCGGATTCCTCGCGCTCGCGGCGGCGGCGCTCTTCATCCTCGGCGCGGCGCTTGGCCTCGTCGATGGCGCGCTGGCGATCCTCGACGTCGCGGACCTTCGAGCCCTCAAGGGCCCGGCGGCGCGCCTCCATCTCATTGCGCGACAATTCGTTCAGCACCATGCCGCCGCGCTCGACAGGCGGCGGAGGCGGCGGCGCCTTGGGCGCTTCCTGCACAACGGGCGCTGCCGCGACCGGCGGCTTCGGCGTGAAGACTGACACAGGGGCAGCAGCCGGCTCCGGCTTGTCGCCGGGCAGCGAGAACTTGCGCTTCTTGGTCTCGACCACGACCGCCTTGGTGCGGCCATGCGAGAAGCTTTGGCGCACGGTGCCCTGTTCAGTACCGGGGCGCTTCAGCGTCAAGGTCTTCTTCGGCGTCACACTCAACGTCTTGTCGTCGCCCGATTTCGTATCGCTCATTCCATATCCTCTGCGGCATCATCTTCGTCAGCAACGGCCGCAAGCATTGCCAGATCGTCCGGGGAACCGCCCCGATACCGGTCGAGCGCAACCATGCGCTTCTGGACCGCCCTGCCCGCGTCTCCCGCGAGAACGGCAGCATGTATCACATTTGTACCCCCCAATGCCAAGCTCAACTCGGCCTCGGAGAAAAGTTTGTAGGCAAGGATGGCGGGGCCACCAAGGTGGACGGTTGCCCGTCGCGCCTGGCTGATCTTGCGGACGCCGTCATCTGACGCCTCGGTCGCATGCAACACGAAAAGCGCCAGCCCACCACGCACCGCGCTCTCAACCTTGGTGGCGCCGAGCGCGATCGCGCCTGCCTTGCGGGCAAGACCGAGCATGCCCAGAGCGTATCTGGAAAGCAGCCCGTCGACCATGCCGCCGAGATCGGTCGGCACGATCACCTGCGCCTTAAAGGCGCGAGCGAACAGGTTTTTCGCTGCCGCCTTGTCGATATGTAGGCGGTCGGCCGTCACCCAGCAACCGCGGCCGGGCAGGTTTTTCTTGATATCCGGAACGACGGCCGAATCCGGGCCGACGACGAAACGGATCAGTTCATCCGGTTCGGCCTGTCTGCGTGTGACGATGCAAGTGCGATCGTTCATCTCGTCCAAGGGCGGGTTGTGTGCGATGCGGTTTCACCTCACGCACCAACGGCTTCGTCAGCCGGCACGTCTTCGGCTACAAGCTCGTCTTCGGTGATCCAGCCGGCCTTGAGGCGGGCAGCCAGAACCATCTGCTCGGCATCGGCGCGCGACACGCCGTGACTGGCGAGCACACCGGGGAACACCTTCGTCTCGCCGTCCTTGCGTTCCTTCCAGCCGGTCAGGTCGTCGGCCGCATAGCCGGCGAAATCCTCGATCGTCTTCACGCCGTCCTCGCCGAGCGTCACCATCATGGCGGTGGTCACGCCAGGGATCTCACGCAGCTCGTCCTCGACCCCCAGCGCCTTGCGCTTCTCGTCATGCTCGGCTTCGATCTTCTCCAGATACTCGCGGGCGCGGGCCTGGATTTCCGAGGCGGTGTCCTCGTCGAAGCCGTCGATCGACGCGATCTCGTCGGCATCGACATAGGCGACTTCCTCGACGCTGGTGAAGCCTTCGGAGGCGAGCACCTGGCCGACCATCTCGTCGACGTTGAGCGCATCCATGAACAGCGCCGAGCGTTCGACGAACTCTTTCTGGCGGCGCTCGCTCTCTTCCTGCTCGGTCAGGATGTCGATATCCCAGCCGGTGAGCTGCGAGGCAAGCCGGACGTTCTGGCCGCGGCGGCCGATAGCCAGCGACAGCTGGTCGTCCGGCACCACGACCTCGATGCGTTCGGCGTCCTCGTCGAGCACGACCTTGGCGACTTCCGCCGGCTGCAACGCGTTGACGATGAAGGAAGCGGCCGAAGGCGACCACGGAATGATGTCGATCTTCTCGCCCTGCAATTCGCCGACCACCGCCTGAACGCGGCTGCCGCGCATGCCGACGCAGGCGCCGACCGGATCGATGGAACTGTCACGCGAGATGACGGCGATCTTGGCGCGCGAGCCCGGATCGCGGGCGACCGACTTGATCTCGATGATGCCGTCGTAGATTTCCGGCACTTCCATGGTGAACAGCTTCGCCATGAACTGCGGATGGGTGCGCGACAGGAATATCTGCGGACCGCGCTGCTCGCGGCGCACATCGTAGACATAGGCGCGGACGCGATCGCCATATTTGTAGTTTTCGCGCGGGATCAGCTCGTCGCGGCGGATGATCGCCTCGCCACGGCCGAGATCGACGATGACATTGCCGTATTCGACGCGCTTGACGGTGCCGTTGACGATCTCGCCGATGCGGTCCTTGTACTCGTCATATTGGCGGTCACGCTCGGCCTCGCGCACCTTCTGGACGATGACCTGCTTGGCCGACTGGGCGGCGATGCGGCCGAAATCCATCGGCGGCAGCTGCTCGGCAATGAAGTCGCCGAGCTGGGCGTCGGGATTGCGCTCGCGCGCCGAGGAAATGGCGATCTGCGTCGCATAGTCGTCGACCTTCTCGACCACTTCCATCAGCCGCTGCAGCTTCATCTCGCCGGTGTTCGGATTGATGTCGGCACGGATGTTGGTTTCCTGGCCATAGCGCGAGCGCGCCGCCTTCTGGATCGCATCGGCCATGGCGGCGATGACGATCGACTTGTCGATCGACTTTTCACGCGCGACCGCGTCGGCGATCTGCAGCAGTTCAAGCCTGTTGGCGCTTACAACCATCTTTTTTCTCCCGAGCTTGTTGCCGAGCCTTTGCGCCCGGCAGCCCAATCACATTTCCTGTTCGGTTTCGTCTTCCGCGCCCGCTTCTACGCCCTCTGGCGCGTCTTCGGGTTCGCCGCGGCGCTTCTTGGCTTCCTTGCGCGCCCTGTTGTCCTTCGACAGCGCATCGCGGATAAGGTCATCGGTCAGGATCAGCCGCGCTTCTGCAATCGCATCGTAGGGCACGCGCACCGTCGGCTCCTCGCCATAGGCCGCCTTGTCGCGCTCGATCAGCACGCCGTCCGCATCGCTCTCGGCGATCTTGCCCTTGAAGCGCTTGCGGTCGGCGACAAGGACCGACGTTTCCATCTTCACCAGATGGCCCGTCCAGGTCGCGAAATCCGACTTGCGGACCAGCGGCCGGTCGATACCCGGCGACGACACTTCGAGATGATACGCCTTTTCGATCGGATCATCGACATCGAGGGCCGGCGACACTGCCCGGCTGACCTCTTCGCAATCCTCGACGGTCATGGTGCCGTCCTCGCGCTCGGCCATGATCTGCAGCGTCAGCCCGTTCTGGCCCGTCAGATGCACCCTGACAAGGCGAAAGCCGATGGCACGCAGCACCGGCTGCACGATCAGCGCGACGCGCGCATCGATGCCGCTTTCGCGGATGATGCGGTCGTCGCTGTCGGTCGCCGTTGCGGTCATTCTATTCCTGTCGCTTCATTGGCGGTCGGAAGGTAACAAAAAAGAGCGGGACCGGGTGGACCCACTCTTCGCCATACCGACCAAGAATTTGAGCTTGATATAGACGATCGCGGCCGTCGTTTCAAGTCCGCATGCGGGGTCTGTCGTAAGCAGACGAGTTGCCCGGATTAGGTAGCACACCAGTTGTCCGGTTTTCTGTCTCCGTGAGGAGGCAGCAGCGTTGCACAGGACGCATGGCGGCCATGCGGCAACGTCCCTGTGATATCAGGCAATACGCGCCTATCTATGTTGCGCTGCACAAATTCAGTCACATTGCAGCAGGCGAAAGGGCATAATCATGACCAACCGCAAGGTTTTCTCGGCCATCGGCGATTTCTTCACTGTGTTCGGCAGCGCCGTCGCCGCTTCGCACGCCGTCGAAGCCGGCCGCAAGCCGCGCGCGCACGATCTGCGCAATCTCGGCGTGGATCCGGCCGCCTTCGACAAGATCGGCCGCTTCTAAGACCTGCGAAGCAGGACGAGGACGTCCTTGGTCCTCGTCGACGGCAAAGCGCGCGATGGGGCGCTGCTTAACTTGGTCGCCTATCTTCGGACGAAGGTGAGATAGGCAGGCCGACGGCCTTCGCGAATGGCCTTCGCCTCGTAGCGCGTACCCGGCCAACCCTCATAGGGCCGATGCCAATCGGCTGCCTCTTCAGCCTGCCATTCAAACGCATCATGCGCCCGGCAGTGCAGCAGCGTCCAGTTCACATAGCTATCGATATCGGACGCAAAGCGGAATTTTCCGCCTGACTTCAGGACGCGCGCGAAACGGTCGAGATTGACCGGACTGACGAAGCGGCGCTTCCAGTGTTTCTTTTTCGGCCAGGGATCGGGATAGAGAAGGTCGATGCCGTCGAGCGAGGCTTGCGGGAGCCAGTCGAGCAGGCGCGTGGCATCGTCGTCATAGACCCGAAGATTGGCCAGCGGCCGTTCCCTGACCGCCATCATCATCTTGGCCATGCCGTTGACGAAAGGCTCGACGCCGATAAAGCCGGTCTCAGGAGCTGCCGTCGCCCGATGCAGCAGGTGCTCGCCGCCGCCGAAACCAATCTCGAGATGAATGGCGCAGACATCCGCTTCGAACAGGCTGCGCAGTTCGGCCGGCGGTCCGGCCATCAGATCGAGCCGGTAGGTGCGGAAGCCGCTTTCCAGTGCCGCCGCCTGCTGCGGACGGATGGTCTTGCCGCGCCGGCGACCGAAAAATGCTTCGGTCGCACGGCTTGGCCGGTCTTTCGGATCCACGTCTTTCGGATCTATGGACGCCGCGGCTAGGCCGCGACTGCTTCGGCGGGCGCTTCGGCGAGTGCATCCTTGAGCGCCTTGGCGAGGTCGGTCTTTTCCCAGGAGAAGGACCCGTCGCGGCCGGCCTTGCGGCCGAAATGGCCATAAGAGGACGTCTTGGCATAAATCGGCTTGTTGAGATCGAGGTGACGGCGAATGCCGGACGGCGACAGGTCCATCACGGTGCGCAGCGCCTGCTCGAGCTTCGCCTCATCGACCTTGCCGGTGCCGTGCAGGTCGACATAGACCGACAGCGGCTGGGCGACGCCAATGGCATAGGAAAGCTGGATGGTGCAGCGATCGGCGAGCTTCGCCGCCACCACGTTCTTGGCCAGGTAGCGTGCCGCATAGGCTGCGGAACGATCGACCTTGGTGGTGTCCTTGCCGGAAAAAGCACCGCCGCCATGGGGCGCAGCACCGCCGTAAGTATCGACGATGATCTTGCGTCCGGTCAGGCCGGCGTCGCCGTCGGGGCCGCCGATGACGAACTTGCCCGTCGGGTTGATGTACCAGTTGCAGCTGTCGGCGATCTTCAGCTCGCCCAGCGCCTCGCGGATATAGGGCTCGACGACGTTGCGGACCTTCTTCGAATCCCAGCTGGCGTCGAGATGCTGGGTGGACAGCACGATTTGCGTCACTTCGGCCGCCTTGCCGTCGACATAGCGGACGGTGACCTGGCTCTTGGCGTCCGGCCCGAGCCGGCCGGCATCGCCGTTGCCCTCATGGCGTGCGGCGGCCAGCAGTTCGAGGATCTTATGGCTGTAGTAGATCGGCGCCGGCATCAGATCCGGTGTCTCGCGGCAGGCATAGCCGAACATGATGCCCTGGTCGCCGGCCCCTTCCTCGCCTTGCCGGTCGGAGGCATTGTCAACGCCCTGGCCGATATCCGGCGACTGGCCGTGCAGCAGAACCTCGATCTTTGCCGTCTTCCAGTGGAAACCGGCCTGTTCATAGCCGATTTCGCGGATCGCCTTGCGGGCGGCCGACTTGAACTTCGCCGGATTGACGAGCGGATGACCGGCGGCATCCATCAGGATATTGCCGGCCTTGTCCTTCTTGAGCAGGGTCTCGGGGACGCGCACCTCGCCGGCGATGACGACGCGATTGGTGGTCGCCAGCGTTTCGCAGGCGACGCGGACCTTCCAGGGGTCCATGCCGGTTTTTCTGGCCTCGCGATAGACCAGATCGACGATCTCGTCGGAGATACGATCGCAAACCTTATCGGGATGACCCTCGGCAACGGATTCCGAGGTGAATAAATAGTTTTGCCGCGTCACGGGTGTCCCCTCTTGAAAAAATATCGGCACGCTGCCGATTGGCGCGCCACGTGTTAGCTGTGCCGGGCGGCGCTCGTCAAGCGGCGCGGCCATTCTGGCATGAAAATCGCGCTATTATCTTGCACCACTGCGACCAGCGGCAGGATGCCGCCGGCGAGCTTAGTTCCAACACGTTGGGCGTCGAGCAAAATCGATTTCCTCTCCGGCCTGCCTACAGGATGTAAATTCTGCGATCAGCGAGGTCGTGCCCGGCTACGACATCCTCGCCATTTCCGGCTTTAAACTGCCTGCCAACTCAATCGGCCCAATCAATCGACCTCGTCGGTTGAAAGGGCCTTCACGAGCTCGATGATCTTGCGGCGTATCTTGACGTCGCCAATCTTGACGAAGGCCCGGTTGAGTTGAAGCCCTTCAGGACTGCCGCAGAATTCGACCGCAAAAGTCATTGATGCATCCTCGGCAAATCCGCGGTTGCCCACGGCCTCCTGGCCCGGCGCGTCCTCGAAAAAGAAAGCGACAGGAACACCGAGTATCGAGGCTATTGCCTGCAAACGGCTGGCGCCGACGCGATTGGTTCCCTTCTCGTATTTCTGTATCTGCTGAAACGTTATGCCGAGGTTCTCGCCCAGCTTCTCCTGACTCATTCCCAACATATTGCGGCGAAGCCTGATGCGACTTCCGACATGGATGTCGATAGGATTCGGCTTCTTCTTGTTTTCTTCTGCCATTTTTTCCTCGCCGAATTTTTCCGGCTTTTTGTGTTTTTCTGCCCAAACGAAGCCGGCGGCCAGTGCCCCAACAGAACGACGTACCGACTTCGAGAAATTTCAGGCGGTTACAGTATGAGTTTCTAATGTGTCGACTGTCAATTCACCCGTAGCCTTTGCCTTACATTCAATGCGAAAGCGGCCAGGCCAAGCAGCAACATGATCAGCAGTCCGTTAATGCGCCTTTGGCTGGAAGAAACGACGGACTGATTGGAAATCGGCACATGGACATCGATGGCTCCGCGTGCGTCGATCGCCAGTGCGTCAAGGATGCGTCCGCGCGGATCGACTACAGCGGAGATGCCGTTATTGGCTGCGCGCAACAAGGGCACCCCATTCTCCACAGCGCGAATCTGCGCCTGCCTGAAATGCTGGTATGGACCCGGCGTGTCACCGAACCACGCGTCGTTCGTGACGTTCACAATAAGCTCGGCTGACGTAGCGTCAACCGCCACCAGATCGGGAAAGATGACTTCATAGCAAATGAACGGAAGCGCGCGGATGCCGCCGGGCAGCGCGATCGGATGTCGCTCATTGCCCGCCGCGTAGGTCATCGGCCCGGCGACAAGCTGTTTGAGCCCGAAGCGGCCTAGCAGGTCGGCAAAAGGCAGATATTCGCCAAAGGGCACCAGATGAACCTTGTCGACGGCATCTGCGATTTCACCCTTGTCGTCGATCGCCACCACCGAATTGTAATACCGCCTGTCGGCATTTGCCGCCGAGCCACCCTCCTCCCGGACAACACCGGCGATCAGCATCTGGCCGTCGCCAAGCATCTCGCCCAGCGCGGTCAGCGCATCGGGACGCTGGGCGAACAAGAACGGCACGGAGGTCTCCGGCCATAGGATCAACTGCGGCTTGTCATGGCCAGTCTCCGGCGCTTTGGCCGAAAGTCCCATCAGCGTGGCGAAGATCCGGTCGGGCACCGAAGCGTCCCACTTCTCGCTGAGGTCAACGGCCGGCTGCACAATGCGGACATCGAGGCTGCGTTCCGCAGGCTTCTCCGGAGCAGCAAGCCTGATATAGCCGAAGCCGACATGGGCCGAGACGAGAACGACAAGCAGTGCAGCCCCCAGGCGGACATGCCGGCGCGCCGCAAGCAGGGCCGGCAATGAAAAGACGAAGACCGTCAGCGCGTTCATGCCAACCATGCCGGTCACCGACACGCTCTGCATAAGCAAGGGCACCGGCATCGCCGCGTAGCCGACGGCATTCCAGGGAAAGCCGGTGAATAGAAAGTCGCGCAGCCATTCCGCCAGGGCAAAGCCGAAGCCAAGGGCAGCGATGCGGCCGATGTCGTTGCTCCACAGCAACCGGGCAACCGCTGTCGCGAAGCCGTAGAAAAAGGCGAGCGCCAGCGGAATTCCGACCACTGCGAAGGGGAGCGCCCAGGCGAAGCTGTCGGCCTCGACCAGAAGTGCCGAGCCGATCCACCACAGGCCAGCGAGAAAATAGCCGAAGCCAAACCACCAGCCGATGGCGAAAGCAGGCCGCAAACGCCGGAACCAGCCATCGGAGGCTTCGCCGGTCGCGCCGTCGAGAAGCCAGACCAGCAGCGGGAACGAAACGAAACCGACGGCGAAGAAATCGTAAGGCGCCTGGGCAAGCACCGCCAGCGCCCCGGCAAGAAACGCCACAAGCGCGCGGCGCCAGCCCCACAGCAGAATTATCCGGCCGGCCAGGCGCTTCATCGATGCTTCCGAGTCGTGCGAATCACGGAGCAAGATTTATCAGGCCGCGGTCCGCGCTCCAAACGGCCACCGCTTCAGCCAACGTGCCGGATTGAATTCGGCTCACGACTCCTTGCGGACGCCTGATGCTACGAGCCCGATGACGCGGGCCAACCTTCGCCGAGAACGGAATGAAGAATAGCCGCGTTGCCGCAGCAAGGGTTTGCGATATCGACCGCCTCCCCAAACCACAACCGCGCCTATCGGCGGAGTACCGAATTGGCCGGCTGAGCCGTCGTTATCGGATCGGCATGACGATGCACAATCTTCCAGAGACCATCTTCTGGACGAAAGACGCTCGTCACGCGTAACGCAAGAGGCGTGACATCGCTGCGACCGCCAACCTTGGACCTGAGCCGCTCTACTTCGACGAGGTATGCCAGCTCAGACGTCACACATGTCGCTATGTTCTCGAAACCGGTAGCGTCGCCGTCCCTATAATTCGATGCCGCTTGCTCCATCGTCTCAACGACCTGCTTCCGTCCATGCGCGAAAGGGCCAAAGGGATTGCCCAGTGTTACATCGTCTCGTTGAGAAAAGAGCTTCTTCGCAGGCGCGGGGTTTCCTTTCATGAACTCATCCAGAGCGAGGTGGTATTTTTCAACTGCTTGAGCGAAATCATTGGCGTCGAGGGACATGTCATCCACCATGTCATTTTATTTTCTGATCTGGACTGGCGACTCCCGCAGGTGTCCGCGCCGTAGGCATTTCCCTAACTGCGGTGCAGTGCAGGTCGGCTTGGTCAGTATAGCACGGCGCGGGACAAGTTTCCGCTACAGCGTTTTGAGACGGCGGGCAAATGGCCGCTTATTACCCGTGCAGAAGTTCGCGGGATCGAGCCCAGGGTTGCGTGCTTGAAACGGATCGTCGACCGTCATCGGGCGAGCGGCGTCTTCAAGCCTGCTCGGCGCGCACCGCGCGCCGGCGGCGCTCGCCCTTTTGGGTCTCCACGATGCGCACGCGCTTGACGCGGCGCGGATCGGCGTCGAGCACAAGGAATTCGAAACCAGGTATGGCCTGCACCACTTCGCCGCGGGCCGGAACACGGCCAAGCGTGTTGAAGATCATGCCGCCGATCGTGTCGACATATTCGCCATGCTCGCCGGCGGCGAAATCCTCGCCGATCATCTTGGTGACTTCGTCGATCTCGGCCTTGCCGTCGACGACGAACACGCCCTCGCCGGTCTGGGTGATCATCGGCTCGTCCTCGTCATGCTCGTCCTCGATGTCGCCAACCACCATCTCGACGATGTCCTCGAGCGAGGCCAGGCCATCGGTGCCGCCATACTCATCGATGACCAGCGCCATCTGAGTGCGCATCGCCTGCATCCGCCCCATGAGATCGGAGGCGAGCATCGACGGCGGCACGAAAAGCACCGGGCGGATCAGGTTCAGGTCGCCGATGGTGCGCGCGAGATCGACCTTGGCAAGATCGAGAAGCGTGGTGGCGGCGGCTTTCCTGGTCGTCCTGCCCTTTCTGACGCGGGCGATCTTGGTGATGTGAGCGAGCACGTCGCGGATGTGGACCATGCCGCGCGGATCGTCGAGCGTCTCCGAATAGACCGGCATGCGGGAATGGCCGGATTGCTCGAACAGTCCCAGAAGATCGCCAAGGTTCGTCGTGATCTCGACCGCCTCTATGTCGGCGCGCGGCACCATGACGTCCTCGACGCGCACCTCGCGCAAGCGCAGGATGTTGTTGAGCATGGCCCGTTCGCCGGGCGAAAAGGCGCCAGCATCGCTCGCGGTTTCGGCAAGCGCGTCGGCGATCTCCTCACGCAGGCTGGTGCCGTTGCGCTGCCTGAACAGGCCGAGCACGCGATCGAACAGGGAAGGACCGGCAGGCGATGGCTCGCTGGCGAAGCTGCCGGTCGTGGTACTCGGACTAGAGCCCTCTTCCGTCTGTTCGGATGGCTTGGTCGCACTGCCGGCGTCTGGGCGGGCGGCAGTCTCTGGTTTGTCGTTCATCGTCGTCCGGTCATTTGATCTTTTTAGTTACGCGTAGGGATCGGGAATGGCAAGCCTCGCAAGCGCTGCGCGTTCTTTGGCTTCCATTTCCTCGGCCTCGGCGTCGGTCTCGTGATCGTAGCCCAGCAAATGCAGCAGGCCGTGGATGACGAGATGGATGATATGGTTCTCGACAGGCTTGTCTTCCAGGGCGGCTTCTCGCGCGACCGTCTCGGCGGCCAGCACGATGTCGCCCAGCATGGGCGGCAGCGGACCGCCCTTGGCGAGCGGAAACGCCGGGAAAGACAAGACGTTGGTCGGTTTGTCCTTGCCGCGCCAGCCGGCATTGAGGCTGCGGATATGGGCATCGTCAGAAAAGACTATGCTGAGCTCGGAGCGGCCGGCCACGCCGGTTTCGGCAAACGCAGCGGCAACGGCGCGATCGACCAGCCGCGTCAGCGCGGCCGCATCGGGCCAGTCGCCCGCTTCAACCGCTATATCGATGTCGATGGGAACCGGAAGATCCCCGCCTACAGACTTTTTGTCCTCAGCCATAAGGCCGCATCTTCACATCAGCCTTCGGTGCCCAGGCCCCGGGCCAGCTTGCCGTCGCGGTCGTAGGCCTTGACGATCTCGGCGACCAGCGGATGCCTGACGACGTCGCCTTCGTTGAAGCGCACTGTCACCATGCCGGTAACGCCGTCGAGGATCCGGAGCGCCTCGACCAGACCCGATTTGGTGTTTTGCGGCAGGTCGATCTGGGTCGGATCGCCGGTGACGATCATGCGCGAATTCTCGCCGAGGCGGGTCAGGAACATCTTCATCTGCATCGGTGTGGTGTTCTGCGCCTCGTCGAGGATGACGGCGGCGTGCGCCAGCGTGCGGCCGCGCATGAAGGCTAGCGGCGCGATCTCGATCACCTCGGCGGCAATCGCCCGTTCGACCTTGTCGGCCGGCATCATGTCGTAAAGCGCGTCGTAGAGCGGCCGCAGGTACGGATCGACCTTCTCCTTCATGTCGCCGGGCAGGAAGCCAAGCCGCTCGCCGGCCTCGACGGCCGGCCGCGACAGCACGATGCGCTCGACCATGCCGCGCTCGAGCAGCATCGCCGCATGCGCTACCGCCAGATAGGTCTTGCCGGTGCCGGCCGGGCCGATGCCGAAGACGAGCTCGGACCGCTCCAGCGCGCGCATATAGGCGTCCTGGTTGAGCGAACGGGCATAGATCGTCTTCTTGCGCGTCGATATCTGGGCGGCGGACACCTTGCCCTTGCGCTCCAGCGTCGGCAGCGTCAGCTGGTCGTCGGCGGCGATCGCCATGCGCACGGCGCCGTCGACGTCCGACTGGCCGATGTCAGCGCCTTTCTGGAGAATGCCGTAGAGATTATCCAGGGCGCGCCGCGCCTGCTCGGCGGCCGAGGCGGAGCCCTTGATGGTCAGCTGGTTGCCTCGGGATCGGATATCGACGCCAAGCTTCTGCTCGAGCCTGGCCAGATTCTCGTCGAACTGGCCATAAAGGGCGCTGGCAAGCTTGTTGTTGTCGAAAGTCAGAACGATGTGCGCCATATCCGAAGCCCCCGATGGTAGGTTCTGGGGCAGGTTCTTCACTTCCGCAGCGCTCAACCGTCTCTCCTCATCTGCCGAGACCTTCAGGCCAATTCGGCGAACAGGCTGTTGTAACCCGTCTTCGTGATTCGTACCTGGATAATGTCACCGATTTCGCCGGACTTTTCATCAACAATAACCGGCTGCAGCCACGGCGAGCGTCCGACATTCTGACCGGCTTGAGGAC